>NZ_ANAT01000041.1:0-551 GCF_000411595.1 Paenibacillus lentimorbus NRRL B-30488
TATGTGTTAGACGGCGGGGAACCGTTCAGCCTGCGGGCGTTGCCGGAGAGCTGTACATCGCGGGGACAGGGGTGGCCCGGGGCTATTTGAACCGTCCTGAACTGACGGCGGAACGTTTTCTCGATGATCCGTTTTATCCGGGAGAACGCATGTATCAGACGGGCGATATCGCACGCTGGACAGAAGACGGCCTTGTTGAATGGCTCGGGCGTTCAGACGGACAAGTGAAAGTCCGCGGCTACCGGATTGAACCGGGAGAAATCGAAGCGGCGATCCGGCGCATCGACGGCATTCGTGAGGCGGCGGTCACCGCCCGGACCGAACACGGCGAAACCGCGCTTTACGCCTATATTGAAGGACGAAAAAGCGATGATGTGCGGGCAGAGCTTGCGGCACGCCTTCCGGCCTACATGATGCCGGCTCAGTTTATAGAGATGAGCGAATGGCCGGTCACGCCGAGCGGAAAGCTTGACCGCCGCGCGCTGCCGGCTCCCGGCGGAGCGGCAGACAGACGGGCGTACACAGCCCCGCGGAACGTCACGGAAATGAAG
>NZ_ANAT01000042.1:0-1935 GCF_000411595.1 Paenibacillus lentimorbus NRRL B-30488
ATTACACGTAAGTGTAATATATGGAGGATTAGCTCAGCTGGGAGAGCATCTGCCTTACAAGCAGAGGGTCGGCGGTTCGAGCCCGTCATCCTCCACCATTCCTATCATACATAAGTTGGCGTATTGGGCCGGTGTAGCTCAATTGGTAGAGCAACTGACTTGTAATCAGTAGGTTGGGGGTTCAAGTCCTCTTGCCGGCACCACTTTTATATGTTATACTATATAAGTCTCTTGTAATAAGAGCCATTAGCTCAGTTGGTAGAGCATCTGACTTTTAATCAGAGGGTCGAAGGTTCGAGTCCTTCATGGCTCACCATATTTTTCTTGCGGATGTGGCGGAATTGGCAGACGCGCTAGAATCAGGCTCTAGTGTCTTTACAGACGTGGGGGTTCAAGTCCCTTCATCCGCATTGCCAAACGCGGAAGTAGTTCAGTGGTAGAACATCACCTTGCCAAGGTGGGGGTCGCGGGTTCGAATCCCGTCTTCCGCTCCAACTATACTATACCATCCATGCCGGGGTGGTGGAATTGGCAGACACACAGGACTTAAAATCCTGCGGTAGGTGACTACCGTGCCGGTTCAAGTCCGGCCCTCGGCACTTATTGTTGCGCCCGTAGCTCAATTGGATAGAGCGTTTGACTACGGATCAAAAGGTTAGGGGTTCGACTCCTCTCGGGCGCGCCATACATACTTTTGAAAAACGGGAAGTAGCTCAGCTTGGTAGAGCACATGGTTTGGGACCATGGGGTCGCAGGTTCGAATCCTGTCTTCCCGACCATTTTGGGGCCTTAGCTCAGCTGGGAGAGCGCCTGCTTTGCACGCAGGAGGTCAGCGGTTCGATCCCGCTAGGCTCCACTTGATTTTAATTGTTTTTGGCGGTGTAGCTCAGCTGGCTAGAGCGTACGGTTCATACCCGTGAGGTCGGGGGTTCGATCCCCTCCGCCGCTACCATTGGACCTTTAGCTCAGTTGGTTAGAGCAGACGGCTCATAACCGTCCGGTCGTAGGTTCGAGTCCTACAAGGTCCACCACTTATACGGAGGAATACCCAAGTCTGGCTGAAGGGATCGGTCTTGAAAACCGACAGGGGTGTCAAAGCCCGCGGGGGTTCGAATCCCTCTTCCTCCGCCATATCTAATTTAATTATCATCGCGGGGTGGAGCAGTTCGGTAGCTCGTCGGGCTCATAACCCGAAGGTCGCAGGTTCAAATCCTGCCCCCGCAACCAAAAAATGGTCCGGTAGTTCAGTTGGTTAGAATGCCTGCCTGTCACGCAGGAGGTCGCGGGTTCGAGTCCCGTCCGGACCGCCATTTATAAAAAGGCTCGGTAGCTCAGTTGGTAGAGCAACGGACTGAAAATCCGTGTGTCGGCGGTTCGATTCCGTCCCGAGCCACCATTTAATTTAATATTGTTTTGGCGGTTGTGGCGAAGTGGTTAACGCACCAGATTGTGGCTCTGGCACTCGTGGGTTCGATTCCCATCAATCGCCCCAAACAACATGCGGGTGTAGTTTAGTGGTAAAACCTCAGCCTTCCAAGCTGATGTCGTGGGTTCGATTCCCATCACCCGCTCCATTTTTATATTGTCATGGGCCTGTAGCTCAGCTGGTTAGAGCGCACGCCTGATAAGCGTGAGGTCGGTGGTTCGAGTCCACTCAGGCCCACCATGATGATTTTTCCACAGTAGCTCAGTGGTAGAGCTATCGGCTGTTAACCGATCGGTCGCAGGTTCGAATCCTGCCTGTGGAGCCATACGGAGAAGTACTCAAGTGGCTGAAGAGGCGCCCCTGCTAAGGGTGTAGGTCGTGTAAGCGGCGCGAGGGTTCAAATCCCTCCTTCTCCGCCATAAGGCCCGTTGGTCAAGCGGTTAAGACACCGCCCTTTCACGGCGGTAACACGGGTTCGAATCCCGTACGGGTCATAATAAAAACCTTGC
>NZ_ANAT01000043.1:0-1102 GCF_000411595.1 Paenibacillus lentimorbus NRRL B-30488
GCTCCATTCTGAGCCTGCCGCTTGATGAAAACGATGAAGCGAACCCGCAGACGGAAACAACGGCGGATCATCTCGCTTATATGATTTACACGTCAGGAACGACCGGACAGCCGAAGGGTGTCATGGTCGAACACCATGCGCTTGTGAACCTGTGCTTCTGGCACCACGACGCATTCGCCATGACGGCGGATGATAAAAGCGCCAAATACGCGGGCTTCGGTTTTGACGCCTCCATCTGGGAGATGTTCCCGACATGGACTATCGGCGCGGAGCTTCACGTCATTGACGAGGCGATCCGGCTGGATATCACCCGCTTAAATCACTATTTCGAGGAGAACGGCGTGACCATCACCTTCCTGCCGACGCAGCTGGCCGAACAATTTATGGAGGTGGAAAATACCTCTCTCCGCATGCTTCTCGTCGGCGGCGACAAGCTGAAGCGGGCGGTGAAACAGCCGTACACGATCGTCAACAACTACGGCCCGACGGAAAACACCGTCGTCGCGACAAGCGGCGTCATCAATCCTGAGGAAGGATCGCTTTCAATCGGACGGGCGATTGCCAATACGAGAGCTTATATTCTCGGCGACGGAGATCAGTTACAGCCGGAAGGCATTGCCGGTGAATTGTGCGTGGCCGGCCGCGGTCTGGCACGCGGATACCTGAACCGTGAAGAAGAAACGGCGAAGCGGTTTACCGCAGATCCGTTCGTGCCCGGCGAGCGCATGTACCGGACCGGCGACCTCGTCAAATGGAACGCGCAGTGCGGCATCGAATACATCGGCCGTATCGACCAGCAGGTCAAAGTGCGGGGCTACCGGATCGAGCTTTCAGAAATCGAAGTCCGTCTCGCTCAGCTTGCGGACGTTCATGACGCAGCGGTGACGGCTGTGGAAGACAAAGCGGGCAACACCGCGCTTTGCGCCTATGTCGCGCCTCGGCAGGACGATATTGAAGCGCTCAAAGCCGCGCTGAAAGACACGCTGCCTGACTACATGGTGCCGGCGTTCTGGGTGGAGATGGACGAGCTTCCGGTCACCGCAAACGGAAAGATTGACAAAAAAGCCCTGCCGGAACCGGACATTGAAGCGGGAAGCGCCGC
>NZ_ANAT01000044.1:0-14048 GCF_000411595.1 Paenibacillus lentimorbus NRRL B-30488
TCTCACTTGTCAGAGAAGAAAGAGACACTTCTAGCGTTTCACCGGAAAAACCGGAAACGGATAACCCCGGCTGTGCAAGCAGGAGACAAGCGCCGCAGTCATCGAGCATATAGCGCAGCCTGTCCTCCGGATATTCTGGGTCAAGCGGCACGTAGGCGCCGCCTGCTTTTAACACGGCAAGCACTGAAATCACCATCTCTGGCGAGCGTTCAGCGAGCACACCGATCATGCTTTCTTTGCGGACGCCTTTTTGTCGGAGCTGGACGGCAAGCCTGTCCGTGTACTGATCGAGCTCGGCGTACGTCAGCATACCGTCCGGAAAACGAAGCGCCGGACGATGCGGCGAAAGCGCGGCGCGGCGGGTAAACAGCCCGTGAAGCGTCGGAGCCGGCGGTTCAACCGTTTCTGTATGGTTAAATGCATCCATCATACTTCTGGCTTCACACGCATCCAGCAATGCGATCTCGGAAGCGCCGATTTCAGGGTCGGAAATGACTGAGTTCACCATATGCCGTAAAAATGTTTCGATATTCTTCATAAAAACATCGTCGTATATACCGGTATCAAATTTTAAGCGGATATAAAGAGAATTGCCCGGAATCACCTTTATGCTGCATCCGTAGTTTGTGACTTCTTCCATCGTGAAATCCTCTACCGCAAAATCAAATGAACCGGCCTGACTCACATTTTCAATTTCACGCTGGGCCGGCACATTTTCAAACACGATAATATGGTCAAACAGCGCTTGCTTCAGAGGGCTTTGCGCCTGAATGTCATACAGCGGATAATAGCTGTACGCTTCTGCTTGCAGCGTCTCCTGCTGCAAATGCCTGACAAGCTCCAGAAAAGAAAATGAACCGCTTTTCACCCGTACGGGAATCGTATTAATAAACAGTCCCACCATTTTTTCCACGCCTGCGAGATCCGACGGCCGGCCGGAAACGACAGAACCGAAAACGGCATCATCACAGCGGCTGACACGCTGCAGCAAAATGCCCCACAGTGCCTGGAACACTGTATTCAGAGTTGCTCCAGCCCTTGCCGCAATGTTCTTCAGCTCATTTGTCTGCTCTTCAGAAATGGTGAAAACCGCCTGCTCAAGTTCGCCGTTTGGTTCCGCGGATTTTTTCGGAAGAGACGCCGATTGCTCAAGATCGGCAAGTCTCGTTTTCCAAAAAATCTCGGCTTCTTTACGATCCTGCTTCATGAGCCATTTAATATACTTCCCATATGGCTGAACAGGCTCGAGAGACGGAAGCCGTCCGTCTCCCAGAGATTGATAGATCATCAGAAATTCCTTCATGACAATTCCGAAGCACCAGCCATCCATGACAATATGATGATGGCTCCATATACAAACATAGCGTTCAGGCGCTTTTTTCAAAATGGAGACTCTCATGAGAGGATCTGATTGCAAATCAAAGCCTTTATCTTTATCTTCTTTTCTGAACCGGTCGGCATATTTGTCTTGCGCCTTCTCGTCCAAATGAGAAATATCATGAAACTGAACGCGGCTCGGCCTGTTTTTCAACACGACTTGGCGGGGCTTCGCCACATTCTTATGAATAAATGTCGTACGGAAAATATCGTATCGTTCAAAAACAGCATCTATACTTTTTTGGAATCGTTCCCGGTCAAGCTGTCCGCTGATCGTAAACACCGCTTGTTCGAAGTAGGCTCTTGAGTCATGATCCAACAGAGAATGAAAAAGCATGCCCTCCTGCATAAAAGACAAAGGATATATATCTTGTATTTCCGGTTGCTGCCCCATTGCGCCACTCCTTTTCTATAGTTTGTTGACGGCTCCCATAATGTCATTCAGATCTTCCAGCGTTAACTCCTCGTCACTGAAATCAGCGGCGCTCCATTCACGCTCCTCTTTGCCTGTGCAATGCGTGATGATCTGCTTGAGAAAGGTATGAAAATATCCCGTCAAAACTTCAATCGTTTCTTTTTGATACTGAAAACGGTTGTACACGACATGCATGCTGAGACATTCCGACGATACGGAGCCGCTGATATCAAGTGTGTACGGGCGTTCCCAGTCTGGGCTGACTTCATTTCCCGCTTTTACGGGAGAAACACCGAAGCCGCTGGAACGGATTTCCCGGTCAAACTGTCCCAGATAGTTAAAACTGATTTCAGGAGAATCAGATTCAGTCTCTCCCCAGAGTTTGCTTATATATTTCAGCACCCCGTATCCCGCTCCTTTATGCGGTATGCGGCGCATCATGTCTTTTGTCCGCTTAATGTGATAGCCGAGACGCTCGCCGTCATCAGGCTGATCTTGAAAACTTGCGTCAACCAATACCGGATAAATTGACGTAAACCAGCCGATGGTTCTGCTGATATCAAGATGCTCCAGGTGCTCTTCCCTTCCGTGGCCTTCCATGCTGATTTTGAATGTCTCGTTTCCGGTCCATCTGTTCAGCGCTAGGCTTAACGCGGCAAGCAATAATTCGCCCGTCTCTGTTGTGTATGCTCTGTTTGCTTCCGTTAACAGCTGCTCAGTCTCCTGTTTTGTCAATGTAACGGTCATCACATCTGTATCTTTCAGAAGATTGGAAGAGGTGCGGGCATCTTTCGGAAGCGGTTTGACCGCCGCTTTTTCTCTTTCGGACCAGTAGTCTGCTTCCTGTAACAGCCGGCGGCTTTTTGCATAATCAGAGATTTGCTTCGCGTAAGTCTGATAGGAATCGGTTTTCGCCGGAAGCGCGGTTTCTTTTCCTTCGAGCGCCTGCCTGTAGCACGCGGTGAGATCTTCAAATAAAATCCTCCATGACACTCCGTCAATGACAAGGTGATGAATGGAAAGCAGCAGATGATCGCCATCAGCGGCATGAAATAAGCCGACAGCTACGAGCGGACCCGTCTCCAGCCGAATGGAAGTTTGAATACGGGCGGCCGCCTGTTCAATTGCGGCGTGCTCCTCTTGTAATGAACCTTTCTCTCTTACGTCATGCGTTTCAAACGTAAAGAGTTCTTCTTCAGAAAGGTTTTCTGCTCTGTTATATTGAATCACCGATCCGTTTTGTGTGCCGCATACCATCCGTAATGCGTCATGATGAACCGCGAGCTGTGCCAGCGCTTTTCTCATAGCAGATTCATTGATTCTGTCCGCACTGCGGAGCATAACGGACTGATTAAAATGATCATGCGGCAATGATTGCGAAAAGAACCAGTGCTGGATCGGCGTCAGCGGCACGTCTCCCGTGACGGGAGACTGATCAATCACGCGGCGGACTTTCCGGAGCCGCATCGACACTTCTCCCAGTGTCTGATGCTCGAACAGCTCGCGGACGGTCGTTTCATAGCCCTGCTGTTTCAGCCTCGCACATACTTGCAGCGCTTTAATCGAATCCCCGCCGAGATGGAAGAAATGAGCATTGGGGCCGAGTCCTTCAACACCTAAGAGTTCTTCCCAGATGTCAGCCATCATTTCTTCAGTTTCATTTCTCAGGCTGATATCATCTCCAAGGCTTTCATTTAATTCAGGCTGCGGGAGTGCCTTCTCGTCCAGCTTCCCATTCGCCGTCAAAGGGAGTTCATCAAGCTCTATCAAGCGGGCGGGAATCATATATTCCGGCAGAAAAGCTCTGAGAGAGGCCTGAATCTCTGCTTCTTTTATTTTTCGTTCCCGTGTATGACCGCGTATGCGTAAATGGAGTGCTGACCGTGCTGATCAGCACGTGTGATCACGGCGGCCTCTTTCACGAAGGAAAGCTCCTGCAGCGCTGATTTTATTTCTCCCAGCTCAATTCTGTGGCCTCTGACTTTTACTTGCGCATCTATCCGCCCGACATATTCCAGCTCGCCATTTGAGAGTCTTTTGGCAATATCGCCCGTTCGGTAGAGCCGCATGCCGGTATTGTGCGGATTCGTGATGAACCGGGAGGCGGTTAAATCATCCCTGTTTACATATCCCCTCGCGACGCCTTCCCCGCCGATATAAAGCTCACCTGGAATTCCGATCGGCTGCGGATTCATATAGGCGTCCATGACAAAAGCATGAAGGGTTTCCAGCGGTCTGCCGATATTGCTTTTATTTCTCTCAATATCATCCATCTTCAGTTTTTTGCATGTGACGTGAACCGTGGTTTCCGTAATGCCGTACATATTAACAAGCTCCGTCTCCGGGTACTTCTCTTTCCAGCTTTTCAGCATGCCGGGCTGAAGCGCTTCTCCGCCGAAAATGACATATCGAAGCTTCAGCTTGTCCGTATGCCCGGCCTCTTCATGAATGAGTCCGGAAAAAGCCGTCGGCGTTTGATTCAGCACCGTTACGCCTTCACTTTGCAGCAGCTGCCGGTACAAATGCGGATCACGGGCTGTTTCTTTCGGCACGATAACTACCTTTCCGCCGTATAAGAGCGCGCCGAATATTTCCCAGACAGAAAAATCAAAACAATAGGAGTGGAACAGCGTCCAGACGTCTCCAGAGCCGAAATCAAACGGCAGTCCTTTATGTGTGATAAGGCTGATGACATTGCGGTGTTCCGTCATAACGCCTTTCGGTTTTCCGGTTGTGCCCGATGTGTAAATCACGTAAGCCGGCTGTTCAGGCGTTACCATTTCTTTCGTTCTGTCTGCTGAAACGGATTCAGGCTTATCAATGTATAATACCGGCAGCCCGTCCATTCCGGATATCCCAAGACCCGATTGCGTCAACAGAACACGCGCGCCGCTGTCAGTCAGCATAAATGAAATCCGCTCGTCCGGATAGTCAGGATCAATCGGCAGATAAGCCCCTCCCGCTTTTAAAATACCGAGAATCCCAATCAGCATATCCGGGGATCGTTCGGTCATAATTCCGACAATCTGTCCGGAGCGGATGCCGTTTTCCGACAGCATATCAGCGATTCGATCCGCCTTGTCATTGAGCTCGCGGTAGGTGAGACGCTCATCGGACATAACGGCTGCAATTTGATCCGGCATTTTTTCCGCCTGTGCTTCAAATAAACTGACGATCGTCTCATGCCTCGGATACTCAGCTGTTTGATTTTCCGCTTGAAGAAGCATCTGCCGCTCGTTTGTGTCCAGCAAATGAATGTCAGACAGCTTCTGCTCATCATCCGATGCGATTTGTCCTAAAAGCTCTTTAAAATGACCGGCCCACCGTTCGATCGTATCTTTTTCAAACAACGCGGTACTGTATTCAAAATGAAAATCCAGTGAGCCGTCCGGCTGTTCCTCGGCATGAAGCGTCAAGTCGAATTTTGAAATGTCATGTTTCACTGCATGTGAAGAAACGGATAAGCCCGGAAGGTTCACTTTGAAATCATCACTGTTTTGCAAAACGAGCATGGCATCAAACAGCGGATTGCGATTGACTTCCCGGTGTGTATCAAGCTTTTGGGCAAGTTCTTCAAACGGGAAGTCCTGATGTTCGGCTGCGCCGAGGGCAAGCATTTTCACCTCTTCTAAATAAGCGCGGAATGTCTTATCCCCTTTCGGCCTGCTTCTCATTGCTACGGTATTTACAAACATGCCGATGACCCCATCAAGCTCAGCGCGGCTTCTGCCGGCCGCAGGTGAACCGACGATAATGTCTTCCTGCCCGCTCAATTTAGAAAGGAACAAGGAGTAGCCTGCCAAAAGAATCATATACAGCGTCGAACCCGTCTCATCCATAAGCCGGCGCAAATTCTCCGCCGTTTCTTTTTGAAGGCGCGTTCGTACAACGGACCCGCTGAAATCAGGAAGCTGCGGGCGCTTTTTATCGAGCGGCAGATCAAGAACGGGAATGTTTTCCCCGATCGCATCCAGCCAATACCGCTCATGTTCTTTGAATTCTTCAGCGGCGAACCGCTCATGCTGCCAGACGGAAAAATCTTTGTACTGAAGTTTTAACGGCCGCAACTCTTTTCCTCTGTACAAATCCGTCAATTCTTGAATCAGAACGCTCATTGACACACCGTCTGCGATAAGATGATGCATATCAAGCAGCAGAAAATGACGTTCTTCAGTGGCTTTGGCTAAAGTCACTCTCAAAAGCGGCGCTTTTTCCACGTCAAACGGCTTGACGAAAGGTTCCATTGTCTCTTGAAGAAGTGTCCCGGATGGCATGTGAATCTCTGTGAGATCGAGATCGACATGTGAATGTATGTGCTGCATCGGCTCCCCGTTTCGCAAAACAAATGATGTGCGTAACGCTTCATGCCTTTGTAACAGCGCTGAAAAGGCTTCGTGCAGACGATCACGGTTGAGTCTGCCGCTCAGCTCCAGACAAGCGGGCATATGATAGCCCGTGCTGTCCGCCGCAAGCTGATGAAGGGCATAGAGCCTTTTTTGCGCAAAAGATAGCGGGTACAAGTCCTTTGCCTCCGCAGGCGTGATTTCTGCATATTCTCCTCTTTTCCTCTGTTCTAGGAAGCGGGCCATGCTCTCGATGGTCGGATGTTCAAAAACATGGCGGACGGCAAGTTCAATTTGCAGCCGTTTATGTATGTTTGAAACAAGCGACGCGGCTTTCAGCGACTGTCCGCCGATTTGGAAGAAATCATCTCTCATACTGATGTGTTCCCATTTCAGCACTTCTTGCCAAATAGACAGCAGCTCAGTCTCAAGCATTGTGCGCGGAGCTTGATAATCACCGGTTCTCTCGGCTTCTTTCGGCTCAGGAAGTGCGGCCCGATCAAGTTTTCCGCTCACAGACAGCGGCATTTCCGTCAATTTGGTAAAGCTTCCCGGGATCATATAAGCAGGTAATCTCCCGGCCAATTCGGCATGAGGATCAAATGTCACACCGACGTTTTCCAGTACGACATAAGCTGCAAGCTCCTGTTCCCCGTCCGCCGTTTTGCGCACGGTGACTGCCGCCTCTTTTACCCCGGACAGACTTCTGAGTGCCGTTTCGATTTCTCCTAATTCAATTCTGTAACCTCTTACCTTCACCTGATCGTCAAAGCGTCCCATGTATTCAATCGTTCCGTCCGGTAAAAATCGGGCTGCATCTCCCGTTCTGTACAGCCGTTCACCTTTACGAAACGGATGAGGGGTAAAGACTTTGTCCGTCAGCTCTTTTTGCTGAAAATATCCGTCCGCCAGACCTTTTCCGGAAATACACAGTTCACCGACGGCTCCGACCGGCTGCAGCCGATCTCCGTGCATCATATAGACAGAAGTGTTGGCAATCGGGCGCCCGATCGTAATCCGGCTGCTTTTTTGCAGGTTGCGCAGAACCGTCGTGGCCACACTGTTTTCCGTCGGGCCGTATTCATTCAGCAGCTCGGCATTCGGGCATATGTTGCGGCTCGCTTCCACGATATCAGGGGTGGCCGCTTCCCCGGCAAATGTCACCGCCCGAAGCGTCTGCGCATCCTTTTTCGTCAGCGAATCAAGCAGAACGCGATACAGAGACGGAACGATCAGAAGATGGCTCACTCCGTGGCGGGCGATTTTCTGTTTTATTGAAAGGACGTCTTTCGCATCATCTTCATCAGTTAACAGTACACAGGCGCCCGACAGAAGCGGAGTGAAAAGACTCGTTAATGACCCGTCAAATACGTATGAAAAAAGATGAAGCGCTATGTCTCCTTCTGTCATCCCGTATTCTTCACGCCGCCATTGCAATGTATTGCTGATCGCTTTGTGTGGTACAAGCACCCCTTTCGGCCGGCCTGTCGTTCCGGAGGTGTAAATGACATACGCCCAATTTCCGCTGTCAGACACCGGCGGAAGCGGTGCGGTCTGCTGGGAAACCGTTTCCTCCATGATGACGACGCTGCCCTTGAAATGCGGCGGAATGAGGGGGAGCAGGTCTTTTTCAGTCACGAGCAGTGAGGCTTCACTGTCTCTCAGTAAAAATGAAATCCGTTCAGGCGGAAATTCCGCATCAATCGGCATATAGGCGCTGCCCGACTTCCAAATTCCGAGCAGAGCGGCAACCGTACTCATTGATCGGCGCAGCATAACAGCGGTGATCTGATCGGAACGGGCGCCTTTTTCCCTTAACGCATGGGCAATCTGATTCGCCCGCTGATTTAATTTTTTGTAGCTCCAGCTTACTCCGTTATATCTCAACGCCTCTTGGTCAGGCGTTTTTGCCGCCTGTTCTTCAAACAGCCCATGAACGGTTGTCTCAGGGTACGGACGGTTCGTTTCGTTAAACGAATGAATCAGGGCTTCTTCCCCCGGAGGTACGAGACTGATGCTTGATAAAAGCCTGTCCGGATCTTCCGTTACACAGGAGATGACCTCCAGAATATGCCCTTTGATCCGTTTCATGTCTTCCCGATCGTAGATGCCCGCATTGTAGCTGAATTTTACATAAAACTCTTCTCCCGGAACGATGACGACGTTAAGATCGTAATTGGTTTCTTCCGCCATCGAAAAGTTTTCAAGTGAGAGCGCACTGCTTTCCGTTTGCTGCCAGCCGTTTACCGCAGCCTGCATCTGAACCGGATAATTTTCAAAGACAAGGATATGGTTCAAGAGATCTTTTTGCAGGCCGCTCTCGTTTTGAATGTCATAAAGCGGATAATAGCTGTGCTCTTCCGCAGCGAGTGACTCTTTTTGCACCTTTTTGAGAAGAGAAGAAAAAGTCATATCACCAGCCGCGCGCACCCTTACCGGCACGGTATTGATAAACAGTCCGGCCATGGATTCAATGCCGCTGATAGCTGACGGCCTGCCGGAAACAACTGAACCGAAGACGGCATCTTCAGTGCCGTTGTAACGATGGAGAAGCAGACCCCAAATGCCCGTAAATATAGTATTCAGCGTGACCCCGATGCCTCGGGCAATGTCTGTCAGTTTTTGCACGGTTTCAGGCTCAAGGGAAAATTGAAAATGCTCAGATGCATAACCGTTTTGCGCCGGCTTATTCTTCGTTTGCGGAACGGAAACGGTTTCTCCGTAATCTTCCAAGCAGCGCGACCAGAACGCTGACGTCTCTTCTTTATTCCGGCTTCGGAGCCATTTGATATAAGTGCTGTAAGGAGCCGGACTGCCGAGGTTTACAGACCTGTTGTTTCGGATCGCATAATACATGCTGAAGAAATCTTTCAGTACAAGGCCCAAGCTCCAGCCGTCCATCATAATGTGATGATGAGTCCAAACGCATGTATGGCGGTTTTCTCCCGTTTGAAAAAGAGTCAAGCGCATTAAGGGGCCTTTTTGCAGATCAAACCCCTTATGCCGGTCGTTTTCCTTAAATTCGTCAATGATGCTTTGCTGCCGTTCTTCCGAATAGTCTGAAATGTTCTCAGTCTGTACGGCAGTGTCACGGCGTGAAAGGACAACCTGCTGCGGCCCTTCAAGGTCAGGCACTTCTTTTATGAAAATCGTTCTGAAAATATCATAACGGCTGACAAGCATATCCAGACTTTTTTGGAATGTATCAATGCATAAATCCCCGCTGACTGTAAACGAAATCTGCTCGACATATGCGTTTGATCCGGAATCCAGAAGCGAATGAAACAGCATGCCTTCCTGCATATATGATAAAGGGTAAATATCTTGAATTTCTGTCGCTTGTGTCACGAATGCCACACACCTTTTTATGAAATTAAAGTCCTTTTACGAGATCTTCAATGCTTGATAGTGCTTGAGCGGTCAATTCTGTATGGCTGTAATCCGTTAATGTTTTTTCCCGCTCTTTCTTGCCGGAACAATGGGCGATGATGTCCTCGAGGTGAGTATGGAAACGATTCATGAAGAACTCGATTGCCCCCGGTGCAAATACATCGGTATAAACGGCTTTTACCTCCAGTTGCCCGGCCGCCACCATCGCGTTAATATCCAGATCAAACTCGCGGATGCGCCCGGATGCTATATCATGCTGCGGCTTGAACGGTGACATCTTCAGCGTCCCCTCAAGACCGTCAAACGCACCGAGATAGTTAAAGCTTATTTCTGGGTCTTTATAAAGAATGTTTCGCGAATATCTCAGCAGCCCGTAGCCGGTTCCGTGATGAGGAACCCGTCTCAGCATGTCTTTTACCGTCTTTATGCGGTGCGCGGTTTTTTCGCCTGAGCCGTCCGGCACTCTCATATCCAAAAGCACCGGGTAAACAGATGTAAACCAGCCTGCCGTTCTTGACATATCAATGTCAGGAATATGCCCTTGGCGTCCGTGTCCTTCAGTGCTGATAAGCATCTGTTCGGAACCCGTCCACTCATGAAGCGCCATTCCAAGCGCCGTTAAAAGCAATTCATGAACATCCGTTCCGTATGCCTGCTGTGTTTCCAACAGCAGCTGCTTCGTGACTTCGCTGCTTAATATCCACGATGCAGTGCGCGCGTTTTCCTGCAATCGTCCGGCGTTTTCATCAGTTTTTTTCGGCAGCGGCGCTGTTTCACCAGACATCACGCTGTCCCAGTATGCGGCTTCCTCCAGCAATGCTTTGCTCTTGGAAATGTCAAAAAGCTCTTCAGCATACTTTATATAAGAATCGCTTTTCGGCGGCAGTTCGATTTGTTTGCCGTCCAATGCCTGCTGATAAGCTGTCTGCAGATCTTCAAGCAATATCCTCCATGACACGCCGTCCGTGATAAGGTGATGAATCGTGATAAGCAGATGGTCGGCTTCTTTCAGCCTGAACACTCCGAGATGAAGAAGAGGGCCTTGATCAAGGCGCATAGCCTGCTGTATTTCTTTTTCCTCAGCAGCTATCCGTTTTTCCGGCTGTGTTTCTTCTGAAAGATCTATGACGTTAAGCGTAAAGATTTCTTCATGCTGCTCTGTGATTCCGCGGTTATATTGAACAACTTCCCCATGCTCATTTTCAGTGAAAGTCATTCGCAGCGCATCATGATGTTCTGTCAGCGCGCAAACCGCCTGATACAGCGCATCTATTTCGAGGCTTTCTTCACTGCACAGCATGACTGATTGGTTATAATGAAGCTCAAATGCACCCGGCTCCTCAAAAAATCTCTGCTGGATCGGTGTCAGCGGAGCGCTTCCTTCTATCGGGCCCTGATCAGCCGTTGCAACAGCCGGCGTGAGGTGCTTCGCGAGTTCTGCAATCGTCGGGAACTGAAACAAATCGCGGATCGACATGTTCCAGCCTTCTCCGGCGAGTCGGGCTGACACTTGAAGCGCCTTAATGGAATCTCCCCCAAGCTCAAAGAAAGAGTGATGAATTCCCGCTTTCTGTATATGAAGCACATCTTCCCAAATCCGGCATAGCATTGCCTGTTTTTCATCGCCGGGCGCGACAAATGCCTGTGATGAATGTATCTCTTCTGCCGGCAATGCCGATTTATCAAGTTTGCCGTTCAGTGTCAGGGGCATGCTGTCTAAACCGATAATATGAGACGGCATCATATAAGCCGGAAGCTCCTGCATAAGAGACTGGCGGAGTGATGAGATATCGGCCTCTTTAGGAACGATGTATGCCGCTAATCGGGCTTGTCCTTCGGCATCTTTCATCACGGTAACAGCCGCTTCTTTGACTTGATCGTGTTTCAAAAGCACACTTTCTATTTCTCCCGTCTCAATTCTGTATCCCCTGATCTTCACCTGCTTATCAATCCGCCCTTTAAAACGAAGAGTTCCATCTGGCAGCCAGCAAGCCTGATCTCCGGTTCTGTAAAGTGTTTCTCCCGTTTGTAACGGGTCACTGAATGCGTCCTCTGTCAGCTCAGGCTGTCCCCAATATCCTTTGGCGACGCCGGCGCCTCCGATATACAGCTCTCCGAAAACGCCGATCGGCTGGACCCGTTTGTCTTTGTTTAAGACGTACATTTGCACATTCGGAAGCGGAACACCGATCGGCACATCATCTTCCCGCGGCTCTTCGCTCATTCCGGCTTCATAATACGAAGAATCAATTGTCGCTTCTGTTACACCGTAGCTGTTAATGATCCGCATTTCTTTCCCAAAGCGTTCATGAAGCGTATAAAAATCTTGCGACTTGATCATATCTGAACCAAGTACCAGTATTTTTACGCTTTGCAGCGCGAGTTTCCGGCGGTATATATATTCCATAAACGGAACAATCAGCGCGGGTGTCGACTCCATAAACGTGATACGGTGCTGATCAATGAGTCGATAAAGCTGCTGCGGCTCAAGCCGGACGTCATCCGGACAAATGATAAGCGTTCCCCCGTTCAGCAGGGCGCGTGCAAGATCCCCTGAAAATACATCAAATGAGAAACTCGCCATCTGCAGCACTCTGACCGGTATAAGATCAAGCTCATAAATCCTGCGCCATGCAAGTGCTGCATGGGTAAAGCTGCGATTTCTGACTTCGACTCCCTTCGGCGTTCCCGTTGTTCCCGAAGTATATATGATATATGCGGTATCATCCGGTGACGCTGCCGGCTGAATATTCTTTGCAGAAATATCGTATTGATCTTCATGATCAAGCTGAATGAGAAATAAATTGTGATCCGTCAGCTGTGAAGCAAGTTCTTTGTATTCTGACTGCACCATCAAGACGGATGCCGCGCTGTCTTTTAATAAATAGCGAATCCGTTCCTCAGGATAATGGGAGTCAACCGGTATATACGCCCCTCCTGATTTCATGACCGCAAGAACACTGACGATCGCTTCAATCGAACGGTTTGCCAATATGGCAGCTCTTTTTCCCGGACCGAATCCATTTTTCTGCAGTGTTCGGGCAAGACGGTTTGCCCGCTCATTGAGCTGCAAATAGCTGATCTGTTGTGCTCCTTCAATAACAGCGGTCTGATGAGGCGTTTCTTCTGCTTTCTCTTCAAACAGCTGGTGAAACAGTTTGTGTTTTTCCATGAATTCGGTTTGTGTGTTATTAAACTCAATCAGTAACTTTTGTTTTCTTCTTCATCCAAAATGTCAGCTTTCGATAGTGTGACTTCCGGTTCGGCGGCAACATGGCGCAAGAGATTCAGTAAGTGGCCCATCCAGCGTTCAATCGTTTCTTTCATAAAAAGCTCGGTGCTGAATTCCATCTCAAAGCGGATGTTTCCGTCGGATTCAGCCGCTGATAAGGTCAGGTCAAAACTTGATACATCATGTTCGGTATGCTCTGATCGTGACGCCTTCAGACCGGCCAGATTTATCTCCTCTCGCTCCATATTCTGAAGAATAAACATCGCGTCAAACAGCGGATTGCGGCTCATGTCCCGCTGCACGCCGAGCCGTTCCACCAGCTCTTCAAACGGGTAGTCCTGATGCTCATACGCCTCAAGCGCCGCCTGGCGGACTTCCGACAAATAATCGGTAAACCGTTTGTCTCCTTTCGGCTCCGTTCTGATGGCCAGCGTGTTGACGAACATGCCGAGAATCGGTTCAAGGTCTTTGTGCGGGCGCCCGGCAATCGGCGAGCCGACGATGATGTCTTCCTGCCCGCTCAATCTCGCGAGCAGCGTATTGTACGCGGCGAGAAGCACCATATACAAAGTGGAGCCGTGATCCCGGGCGATGCGGTGAAGGCCGGATGCCGTTTCAGCGTCAAGCGTGCACGATACGCTGCCGCCCGCAAAGCTTCTGACAGCCGGACGGGGCTTGTCAGCCGGAAGCTCAAGCACCGGAAGCTCTCCTTCGAGCCGTTTCAGCCAATACGCTTCCTGCTTCTGATACCCTTCTTTCTGCTGAAACGACCGCTGCCAGACGGCATAGTCTTTATATTGAAGGCGCATCGGCGCAAGCGAACGGCCTGCGTACAGCTCGCCGAATTCTTTTATCAAGGTGTTGACGGACACACCGTCAGAAATAATATGATGCATATCTGTTAATAAAAGATGGTGTTCGTCCGATTCTTTCACGAGGGCCGCACGGAAGAGCGGCGCTTCCTCCAGACAAAACGGCCGGACGAATGCGTCAGCTGACTCGGCCTCATCGAGCTGAAACGGCACGCTGTCATGGATGCGCTGCATCGGTTCGCCGTCAGGCCCCGTTTCGAAGGACGTTCTGAGCGATTCATGCCGCTCCACAAGCTCCCGGAACGTCTCCTCCAGCCGGACACAGTCAAGCGGGCCCGTCAGTTCCAGCACAGCCGGCATATTGTAGCCGACACCGCCGTCTTCAAGCTGTTGGAGCACATACATCCGTTTCTGCGCCGAAGACACCGGATAAGTGTCCTGTTTTTGCGCCGGCTGAATCGCTTCATACGGGCTCTCTT
>NZ_ANAT01000045.1:0-247951 GCF_000411595.1 Paenibacillus lentimorbus NRRL B-30488
CATCCTGCAGTAACGTCTGTGTGATCTGCATCATGCAGACCTTAGTTTGACTGACTACGCACATCGCTGTGCGATTTATTTAAAACTTTGAATTAACAGGTACGTTTTGTCTTGTTTAGTTTTCAAAGATCATCTCAACCTCATCTCGAGGCGACTTTTTCAGTATAACATTTCAGCGTTTTGCTGTCAAATGTTTTTGTTTTATTTCTCCGCCGCTGTGAGCTTTTTGGTGAAGCGCATCAGCGACGTTTAATAATATACCATGCCTATGATTCAGCGTCAACACTTTTTTTGAAAGAATATCCTCGATGATATACTTCCTGCCCTTTGGTCTCTATTTGAGATACTTCAACAAAGCCTTTTTCCGTCAGGTAATCAAGCATGACACCGAGATCTTGGGTGAAGTGCACCAGTTCAGTGTGCTGAAGCAATTCTCCAAACTGCCACATTTCTTTTTCTTTCATCACTTGAAAAAGGTGCGCAGAACCGATTTCAGCTTTTGAATGGATGAGAAAATCATTTGCTAAGAATAATAATTCAAGCCTTTTCTCCAAGCTTTCGTGACTCTCGACAAGTTCGGAATATAGCTTATATACCTGCGGCTCAATGTGACGGACCTGGTTCCAGACTGTCGTTTCGGGATAAAACCCCCGGTCAATCACTTCTATGCGGGCCAAGTGGTGAAGAGCGTGCACTACCGCATAATATGCATCCAGAAAATGATCAGCTTCAAAAAACGCTTTTCCTTCTACAAATCTTCTGATCAGCTTGCCGTATTCCATTCCGATCTTTAATTTCCGCTCGGCGAAAGGAAAAGTGCTGAGCCGGTCATTGAGTTCAGATATATATTCATTGCGGTCAAACAGCACTTTACCGTTGATGATCCAATCTATGACTCTTCTATTTGTCCCAAGCAGAATCCATTCCTGAAGCAGAGAATCCGTTACAATATGTAAAGAAGCGGTTTTGTGTTCGAATTCATAATGCTTTATAAAAAGAGGTTCATCAGCCTGTTTGACAATGACAAGCATGACCGCATCAAAGTTATCCGTGATGGATGATGCTTTACTCCTTCTCTCAATCATAAGGACGGCCAGCGTATCGGGATGACTTGCTCTTTCTTGGTAAATTGGACGGAGAAGATTGTCCATTACGATTCCTCCAATGCGATTGTTTCACTAGCTATTGTTTCTACATTTCTATGATAAAACATGAAAGTCCTTTTTTCTAAACACATTGCACTATTATAACAAATTTCCTTTCAGGTGCCATATTTATTCTTCCCTTTTCTTACGAAAACATGAAGAATATGCCATCTGTTTTGTGCTATAGTTAAACCAGAGGGGGATGGACATGGCGAAATACTCAAGCAAAATTAATAAGATCAGAACGTTTGCGTTAAGTTTGGTTTTCGTTGGGTTTATCATTATGTACATCGGGCTGTTCTTTAAGCAGTCTGTTTTGCTTGCCAGCTTGTTTATGATTCTCGGCCTGCTGTCGATCGGACTCAGCACCGCCGTTTATTTTTGGATCGGCATGCTGTCCACAAAAGCGGTCCGGGTGATGTGCCCCGCTTGCGAGAAAGAAACGAAGATTCTGGGCAGAGTGGATATGTGCATGCATTGCAGAGAGCCGCTTACATTGGATAAAGGATTGGAAGGCCAAGCGTTCGATGAGTCTTATAACAGAAAAAACAGTGTAAAATAAACGAAGCTGACCGTATCAAAGCGGTCAGCTTCGTTTAGTGGTTTTCTTTTTTGGAACATTCTTGGCAGACGCCGTAAATCTCCAAACGGTGGTGGCTTACCTTAAACCCTGTGACGTGAGCAGCAAGCTGTTCCACTTCGTCAAGCCCGGGATAATGGAAGTCCACGATTTTTCCGCAGCTTTCACAAATGGCGTGATAATGGTCAGAGGTGACAAAGTCAAATCTGCTGGACGCATCTCCGTACGTCAGTTCCTTTACAAGCCCCGCTTCCCGGAATACACGCAAATTGTTATACACTGTCGCAACACTCATATTAGGGAATTTCCCTTCCAAGGCTTTATATATATCGTCCGCTGTCGGATGTGCCATAGAATCCACGAGATATTCCAGAATGGCATGACGTTGAGGAGTAATCCGGACTCCCGTATCCTTCAACGTGTCTAAGGCTTCTTTTAATTCATGTGCAGCCATCCGTCATGCACCTCTCTTCTAAAAAAGATTCTTACTTTATAATGTTTATAATTAGTGTACATCTTTTTCCGGTCTCCTGTCAAATGTAATCTGAAGAAAACCCCGTGAGTTCAGCATTTGTCCATTAATTAGACGCAATTTGTTCCAATTCGCGAAGCGCCTCGGCAACGTGATCTTTCACTTTTACCTTTCTCCACTCCTTCACAAGACGGCCTTCTTTGTCTAACAAAAAAGTGGATCGCTCGATACCCATATATTCTTTCCCAAAATTCTTCTTCAGCTTCCACACATCAAAAGCTTCCGCCAGTTTGTGCTCATCATCAACGAGGAGCTGGAAAGGAAGATCGTGTTTTTGCTTAAATTTTTCATGTTTATCACGGCTGTCAGGGCTTACTCCGATGATAACCGCATCAAGTCCCGCGAAACTTTCGTGCTGATCACGGAAATCACATGCTTCCGTCGTGCATCCGGGTGTCATGTCTTTCGGATAAAAATAGAGAACGACGTACTTCCCTTTAAAATCCGTCAGTGCTACTTCTTCCCCGCTGTCATTCACTAATTTCATATCCGGTGCTGTTTGTCCGATTTCAATCGTCATTTCTTATACCTCCGGGTTTTTTATTAAGCGTATCCAATTCACGTTAAGATTACAACCGTTATCCCCCCGCTCTTTTCTGGAAGCATGAACCGTTGTGCTCGCAATGAAGCATGCTACAATAGAACATGATGTAAGGAGATATTAGGAGGGTCATTTTTGTATACAAAATCAGTTGAACTTCATAAGGAAGCGTTAGAGCATATCGTCGGAGGCGTGAACAGCCCGTCCAGATCCTATAAAGCGGTAGGCGGCGGTTCACCCGTTGCGATGGAAAAAGCGAATGGCGCTTATTTCTGGGATGTAGACGGGAATCAGTATATCGATTATTTAGCGGCTTACGGCCCGATTATTACCGGACATGCCCATCCGCATATTACTGAAGCGATTAAAACAGCGGCCGAAAACGGCGTGCTGTACGGGACGCCGACCAAACATGAGGTCACTTTCGCCAAAATGCTGAAGGAGGCCATTCCTTCACTTGATAAAGTACGATTCGTAAACTCAGGCACTGAAGCGGTGATGACAACGATCCGGGTTGCACGCGCTTATACAGGCCGGACAAAAATCATTAAATTCGCCGGCTGCTATCACGGCCATTCTGATCTCGTACTTGTCGCTGCGGGTTCCGGCCCGTCTACGCTCGGCACCCCTGATTCCGCCGGCGTGCCGAAAAGCATCGCCAATGAGGTGATTACCGTTCCTTTCAATGACATTGAAAGCTACAAAGCCGCGCTGGATAAATGGGGTTCAGAAATTGCAGCGGTTCTCGTCGAGCCGATCGTCGGCAACTTCGGCATCGTTGAACCTGAAGAAGGATTTTTAGAACAGGTAAATGAATTGACCCATAAAGCGGGCGCGCTCGTCATTTATGATGAAGTGATCACGGCGTTCCGTTTTATGTACGGAGGCGCGCAGGATCTTCTTCAAGTGAAGCCTGATTTAACGGCGCTCGGTAAAATTATCGGGGGCGGCTTGCCGATCGGCGCTTACGGAGGCAAAAAAGAGATCATGGAGCAGGTTGCTCCGCTCGGCCCGGCATATCAAGCCGGCACGATGGCCGGAAACCCGGCATCTATCCTATCAGGCATCGCCTGCCTGGAAGTGCTGAAGGAAGAAGGCGTTTACGAGCGGCTTGATGAGCTCGGCGCCAGACTTGAGCAGGGCATTCTCGCCCATGCGGAGACACATGGCATTACCATCACCGTCAACCGTTTAAAAGGCGCGCTCACGGTTTACTTCACTGATGAAAAGATCGTCAATTACGAGCAGGCGGAAAATACAGATGGAGAAGCATTCGCCAAGTTCTTCAAGCTGATGCTTGAGCGCGGCATCAATCTCGCTCCATCGAAGTATGAAGCTTGGTTTATCACAACCGCACATACTGAAGAGGATATCGACGCCACTTTACAAGCCGTTGAAGATGCGTTCAGACATATGAAAAAATAACTGCTGAAACAAGCGGGAGCCCAGGGCTTCCGCTTTTTCTTTTTGTCCGATTTGTGAGATAATGGTTTTTTCAAAAAAAGACCTTGAATAATTGGTATGATCCCTGTATATTACTTTATTGTTTAGCAAATCAGCCGACAGGGAAATGTAAGTGTCAGCCGTTCGTTCGGCACATAATTTATTAGAGAAAGGAATGCACGCACAAACCAATGAAACTTGGTGCCCGCATTTTTAAAACAGGGATTGCGATTACGCTCGCGCTCTACTTAGCATCATGGATCGGACTTCCGTCGCCGATCTTTGCCGGGATTGCAGCTATATTTGCCATACAGCCCTCTATTTACAGGTCTTTTCTTATCATTATTGATCAGGTTCAGGCAAATATCATCGGCGCTGTCATCGCTACGGTATTCGGACTGATTTTCGGACCGAGTCCGATTATGATCGGATTGACCGCAGTGATTGTCATCACGATCATGTTAAAACTGAAAATTGAACACACCATTTCGATTGCGCTCGTGACAGTTATCGCGATTTTAGAAACACCGGGAAACAGCTTCCTGACGTTCGCTCTGATACGAACAAGCACCGTTATTTTAGGCGTGCTGTCTTCTTTTATTGTGAACCTTGTGTTTCTTCCGCCGAAATACGAAACGAAGCTGACTCATCATACAGTTGAATATACCGATGAGATCATGAAATGGATCAGGCTGACGATGCGCCAGTCCACGGAACACTCGATATTGAAAGAGGATATTGAGAAGCTGAAGGAAAAAATGATGAAGCTTGATCATACGTACCTTCTTTATAAAGAGGAGAGAAGCTACTTTAAGAAAACGACGTATGTAAAGTCGCGCAAGCTTGTTTTATTCAGACAGGCGATTATTACGGCAAATCGGGCGCTTGATACACTGAAAAAGCTGCACCGCTATGAAAACGAGATTTATCATATGCCGGAGGAATTTCAGGAGACGCTGACAGAAGAAATTGATTATCTGCTTCATTGGCACGAAAGGATTCTGATGCGGACGGTCGGCAAGATCAAACCGCATGATGACGATGCTGAAGAAAGCATAAGATATAAACAGCTTTTGACGAAGTCTTTCTTGAAAAATCAGCAGAACTGCGAGGATGAACTGCTTGATTACAATATGCTCAGCATTATGGCTGCGGTTGCGGAATACCGCGAGCAGCTGGAGCATCTCGATACATTAATTACGAGTTTTCAGACATACCACCCGAAAGACAGCGAATTAGAAACAGACGAAGAGTAACCCGGTGCTTCCGTAAACCGGGTTTTTTTGCATTCAAAAAAACGTATGCCGCCCATTCGGACGGCATACGTTTTTGTATCAGTTCAAATTCTGAATCGTAAATAAGTGTCTGTACTGGCCGCCTCGGGCCATTAATTCCTCGTGCGTGCCGGTTTCGACGACGGCGCCGTTTTCCATGACGACAATTTTATCCGCGTGGGTAATCGTGGACAGCCTGTGGGCGACGATAAAAGTCGTCCGGTTTTTCGCAAGCTTTTCCATCGCTTCCTGAATGTAGTGTTCACTTTCAAGATCAAGAGCCGATGTCGCTTCATCCAAAATCAGCAACGGCGGATTTTTTAAGAATACACGGGCGATCGAAATCCGCTGCTTCTGCCCGCCTGACAATTTGACGCCCCGTTCGCCGACTTTGGTTTCGTAGCCTTCGGGGAAGTTCATAATAAATTCATGGGCATTTGCCGCTTTCGCAGCCGCAACCACCTCATCCAGAGACGCTCCCGGTTTACCGATGGCGATATTTTCACGAATCGTCTCACTGAACAGAAACGTATCCTGAAGCACCATTCCAACTTGATTGCGGAGGCTTCTCGCTTCATAATCGCGAATATCTGTGCCGTCAATCAGCAGGCTGCCGCCGGATACATCATAAAAACGCGGTATGAGGCTGACAAGCGTCGATTTTCCGCCGCCGCTCATTCCGACGAGCGCGACGGTTTCCCCTTTTGTCACCTTTAAGGAAACGTCCTGCAAAATCGTTTCTTTTCCTTCCTCATAACGGAACGAGACATTTCGGAATTCAACTTCGCCCTTAATGTCGTCAGCTTTTACTGCATTCGGTTTATCAGTCAGTTCATACGGCTCGTCGATAAATTCAAATATACGGTCCATCGAAGCGATCGACTGGGTCAGCGTGGTCGATGAGTTGATCAATCTTCTGACCGGATTGTACATTCTGTCAATATAGCCGACGAACGCAACCATCGTCCCTACCGTCAGCGGACCGTTTATGACAAAATAACCCGCAAACGCGATAACAAGCAGCGGCGCCAAATCCGTAATGGTATTCACGACTGCAAACGTTTTTGCGTTCCAATTCGTATGACGGATCGCTCTGTCCAGAAAATGTCCGTTTTTTTCATCAAAATTGGCTTGTTCATAATCTTCAATGGCAAAACTTCTGATAACGGGCATCCCCTGAACTCTTTCGTGCAAATGTCCCTGAACTTGGGCGAGTGCCTGAGAACGCTCACGTGTCAGTTTTCGGAGGCGGCCGTAAAAGTATTTCACTGAAATTCCGTATAACGGAAACAAAATGACAGATATCAATGTCAGCTTGACATCGAGTGTAAACATAATGCAGATGACGATCAGCACCGTCATCATATCAAGCCAGATATTCATCAGTCCCGTTATGACAAAGTCTTTTGTCTGTTCGACATCATTTATCACCCGGGAAATGACTTCGCCCGTTCTCGTGTTGGCATAAAACCTCAGGCTCAATTTTAGAATATGATCAAACAATACCCCCCTGATATCGTAGAGCACCCGGCTGCCCGTCCATTGCGCGAAGTATTGCCGATAGTACTCTACCGGGGGACGCAGAATTAAAAACAGCACGAACATGATGCCCATTATCGTGAATAGCGATGAAGTTTTAGCGCTTGCCGTTCCGCTCCCTTGAATAATGTCATCGACCACGTATTTTAACAGAAGCGGGAGAGCCAGCGGGATGGAGAATTTTATAATGCCGATTAACACTGTGATAAAAATTTGTTTTTATAAGGTTTTACAAATTGCATATAGCGTCTGATTACGCCCACACTTTATCCCCCTCTCTCTTTAAGGCGTGTGAGCCCATGTGAAAAACCTGTTGACACCCCAACAGGTTTTTTATTGTATTCTTTATTTTGTATAGCGCAGATACCGTTCATACCACATATCAACAAATTCCGGAGCAAACGGTCCTTTCCGCTGATGAATCCAGTGCAGCAGCGTATTCAGATACTCCTTCAGAATGCTGTCGATCTCTTTAGGGTAATTCATTGATTTGCGGTGGTCATCGTATTCATCCTCGTCAAGAATGTTATATGTCATATCCGGAAACACCTTGACATCCAAATCGTAATCAATATATTTGATGGCCTCTCCGTCATAAGCGAACGGCGAGCTGATGTTGCAATAATAGTGTACCCCGTCATCTCTCAGCATTCCGATGACGTTAAACCACTGACGGGCATGAAAGTAGCAGATCGCCGGTTCTCTCGTCACCCACGTCCGTCCGTCGGATTCCGTCACCATTGTCCGGTCGTTGGCTCCGATGATACACAATTCCGTACTTTTTAAAATCGTCGTTTCATTCCAAATTCGATGAAGCAGCCCGTTATGCTTATAGCTGTGAATTTGAATGGTTTCTCCTTCCTTGGGATATCCCATATTTCTCCCCTACTTTCTGTAAAGCCCTGCAGTCAATGCAGCCGCAATTGCTTTCCGACAAGTCTTTTCACTATTATAACGTTACGAATTAAAAAATGAAAATAAAAGAACCACTCCGCTTCCGGAATGGCACATTCATTTCTGCACATAGGAAGACGGCTTTTCCGTGCTGCGATAAGACTGGATGACTTGCTCTGTCTGCCTTTGGAATAACTCCTGTATGCCGGCCAGGTCTTTTCGCTTTGTCGCAATTTCGTCCTGTACATTGTCCAGCTTTGCATCTCTTTCCAGACTGATAAGTTCCGCTTCCACCTGGCGGCAGCGGTCAAGTTCTGACTGCAGCTCGAGAAGCTGATCCATGATTTTCATCTGTTCACTTACAAGCTTTTCAAACTCTGACATCGGGTTCCTCCTTAGGCTTTTAGGTTGATACTCCTTACCATTTCGATTTTCCGCCGGAAAACCCTTTGACTCATTCTGTAGAGGAATCACAAGTTTTGTCGTTTCGGCAACAGAAAAAAGCACTTCCATCCGAAGATGAAGTGCTTTTTCGTTTCAGTGATTAGCTGTTTTGCTGTTTGTTTTGTTCAGCAGATTGGTTTTGCTTTCTAACCTGCTGCGCATCAGTTTCACTGGCGAATTCAGTGCCGAATTGACCCTGACCGGAAGCTGATTGCTGGTTTTGTCTTTTCACCTGCTGAACGTCTGTTTTGCTGAATTTTGAGTTTGCCATTGTTATCACCTCCACGCACTTTAGAATGCGCAGGAGACGATAAGGCTATTCATCTTTTTTAAAACTTATACGAGCAGAGAGCGTCCGCCGTCAATAATGATGGTCTGGCCGCGGATCATGTCCGCTTTTGAAGAAACTAAAAACTCCACCGTGTCGATCATATCTTTAATCTCGACCATTCTGCCGGCCGGCGTATTTTGGCGGGCATCTTCCAGCAGTTCATCTCTGTTAGGGAAATGCTTCAGCGCGTCCGTATCAATCGCTCCGCCTGACACCGCGTTTACGATGATGTTTTTCGGAGAAAGCTCAACCGCCAGATAACGGGTTAACGATTCTAAAGCAGCTTTTGAGACACCGACCGTCGTATAGTTTTCAAGATAGCGGATGCTGCCTAGCGAACTGATGCTGACGATGTGGCCGCCTCCGTTTTTCTCCATCATCTTTGCTGCTTCCTGAGCGCAGAAAAGCAATGCTTTCGCGTTGATATTCATCGTCCAGTCCCAGTGTGTTTCTTCGAGTTCCATAACCGGTCTCAGCACGCCTGAAGCCGCATTATTGACGAACACGTCCAGTCTGCCGAATGTTTCGTCAATCTGGCGGAACATGTCTTTGATTTTTGCCGGCTGGCCAACATTAGCTTTAATAACGAGCGTTTTAACGCCGAGTTTTTCAATTTCTTCGGCGGTTTCTAATGCCGCTTTTTTACTGCGGGCGTAATTGATGACGATATTGTATCCTTTTTCCGCGAGTCTGATGGCGGCTGCTTTCCCGACGCCTCGGCTGCTTCCCGTGATCAGTGCGCATTTATTTTGTTCCATTTTTCCTCAGCTCCTTGCTGTGTATAGTTCTTTTCATTCAACAAACAATAAAAGCAATATGTGTTGAAAGGGGTCTTTTATATGTATGTCGGACGTGATATGGGCGAATTGGCCATGATGCCCAAACAAGATTGGAGAGATTCAGAGCTCGCCTATTTCCATCATGCCTTCCAGCAAATTATGCCGTATTTAAACGAAGAAGGCCAGTCCAAATACCGGGAACTGATTCAGGAAATCGAAGCCCGCGGCGGACTGAAACGGAATGAAGCGGATTACGGCCACGGCACTCGCGTCAGCTATGACTGACGCTTTTTACAGGCGGCCGCTTTCTTCCGCCATTTTCCATATCTTTTGATGGGAAACGGGAAATGCGTATTCCTTGAGCTCCTCTTTTGTGACCCGTATGAATTCCGTTGTATCCGACACTTGTTTTACTTTACCGAAAAAGACCGAAATATTCCAGACGAGATGGGTGAAAACATGTTCTACGATGCCTTCCAGCTCCCCGATTTCAGCGGTTATTCCCATCTCTTTTTCTAAATAGGCTTCAAGCTGCTCTCTTTCGGTTTTGATTCCTTTCTGGGTTTCGGTATTCGGAAACTCCCACAGGTTGGCGAGCAAGCCTTTTGGCGGCCGTTTATGAATATAGACATCGCCTTGATCGTCTGTCAGCACAACGGCTGCCATTGTTTTTATTCCGGGCTTTTTCTTTTTGCTTTTAACGGGCAGCTCCCGCTCTGTCCCTTCCGCAAATGCCGAACAGTGCTTTTGTACGGGGCAAAGCAGGCATGACGGCGATTTCGGGGTGCAGATGATCGCGCCGAGCTCCATTAAACCCTGATTGAATTCAGATGGTTTTTCATGAGAAATGAAAGCGGATACCGCCTGTTCGAAAATGGTTCTGGTTTTAGGTTTTGCGATATCGTCCCATATGGAAAGAATTCTCGACATGACACGCATCACATTGCCGTCTACGGCGGGAATCGGTTTGTTGTATGCGATGCTGAGCACGGCGCCTTTTGTATAAGGGCCGACGCCTTTCAGTCCGCCAAATTCCTTTTCCCCGGCAGGGACGACTCCCCCGTACCGCTCATGCACTTCTTTTACGGCACTTTGCAGATTTCTTACACGGGAGTAATAACCTAGCCCTTCCCAGGCTTTGAGCACTTTTTCCTCATCGGCTTCAGCGAGCGCCGAAACGGTCGGAAATTGCTCAACAAACCGCAAGAAATAAGGAATAACGGTATCTACGCGCGTCTGCTGCAGCATCACCTCTGACACCCACACCCGATACGGGTCCTGATTTTCTCTCCACGGCAGAATTCTCTGTTCTCTTTCGAACCATGTAATTAAGTCCTCGCGAAATTTGTCTATATCTTTTTGTTTCATTTTTTCTTCAAGTGCGTTCATATCTTCTCCTCAGATGTTTCGGGTTCCGCTTTTCTTGACACTGTATTTTGGTGTAAACTAAGGGCACGTTACGATAATATGTTACATTAAATAGTGATAAAGAAAAAGCGGAAACATATGAGAACGGCGGATAAACGCCATGATTGGGCAAACAGAAAATGGGGAATATCTTATAATGCGAAATATGCGGGCGGCTGATTTTTAACGCCTGCTAGGAGGTCAACAATGGATACTGGCACTCACGTTGTCATGGGTATCGCGCTTGGCGGAATCGCAACTCTTGATCCTGCCGTCGGCATGCACACCCCCATGTCTCAGGCAGTTATGATCGCCGCGCTTGCCGGCTCTCAGGCACCTGATATTGATACCATATTGAAGCTGAAAAATAATGCCGTTTATATTCGAAATCATAGAGGATTCACGCACTCCATTCCCGCCGTATTATTTTGGTCCGTTCTGATTCCGGGTATTTTGTTTATGTTTTATCCGGAAGCGAACTTTTTGCACCTGTGGCTGTGGACGCTTCTGGCTGTCGTTTTGCATGTGTTTGTTGACATTTTTAACGCGTACGGCACACAGGCCATCCGTCCGTTTTCGAGAAAATGGATCGCTCTCGGTTTAATCAATACCTTTGATCCGTTTATTTTCGTCAGCCATTTGGCCGCGATTGCCGTGTGGTATATCGGAGGTCATCCGGGCGTGACATTTCTGATGCTTTATATCATCCTCGCAGGATATTACGCCGTCCGGTTTTTGATGCAGCTGCGGATAAAGCGAAGGCTGCGCGAAATGATTGAAGAGGAGATTGAAACCATCATTATTTCGCCGACGATGAAATTCAGGCAGTGGCGTATCGCCGTGACGACGGCGCATGCCTTTTATGTCGGCAGAAGCCTTGACGGCCATGTCGTGATATTGGATACATTCAACCGCGTGCCCGTTCCGGAAACCGATGTGATGAAGGCCGCGAAACAGGACGAAAATATTGCAGCCTTTCTTTCATTTTCCCCCGTTTACAGGTGGGAGGTCGATACTTTTAAAGATCATTATGAGGTGCGCTTTATTGATTTGCGCTACCGGAGCAAAGGCCACTATCCTTTTGTCGCCATCGTCCACCTCAGTCATGATTTAGAGCTTCTCTCTTCCTACACGGGCTGGATATTCAGCGAGGAAAAACTGCAGAAAAAATTAAAGCTCGGCTCTGTTTAAGAGCCGGGCTTTTTTTGTCTTCTCACATATATAGCGGCAAACACGAGACTGATCACCGATAGGGCGGCCGCGGGTTTAAAAAACGGCGGGTAATACGTTAATTGAATATCGTTTTTCCTTTTTGCGCTTTAAATCCGATAAAGGAATAATCCGCTTTTTCAATCTGTTCTTTTCTGCCGTTTATCTTCAGCTCCCAGCCTTTTTCATATGGAATCGGAAGCATGATATACGGCGCGCTGGTTTTGTTTTCATACGAGATATGAAGCGTATTTCCGCGCCATCTGAGATCGGCCCGCGGTGCTTTTTCCGCTTTTCGGTATGCGTTTTTCAGCGTATCGTACCGTTCTTCGTAAAGCGCCAGTCTGTCAAGCTGATACGATCCTTTCGGCAGACGGATTTGGATGTTTTTGTTTTCGGCACTCTGACAGTAAGATCGTTGACACCTGTTTTGTAAATGGATCGATTCGATTTTCTCGTTGTCGTGTAACCGTTCACTTTTAATGTAAAGCCCTGGTCCTTCGCTTTATTCTTCAAATAAAAGCTGACGTAATAATCGCCGCCGTCCATCTTAGCGGCTTGCGGCATAATGATCAGGCCGCCGCCGTCTTCGTTTACCGTCAGGATGCCGTCTTGATAATCCGAATGGTCGGCCGTTACCTTTGCCTGACGGATCATATTTTTCGCTTCAGGCGCTTTTTTCGTGTTGGCTGTGCTTGATTCCGTGATGATCCCGTCAAGCATTGCCCGTTCTCTGGCAAGGGCGGGCGCTTTTTTCAGACCGTCCTCGTTATATACGCGATCAGCTGTCCGTACGAACGGAAGCATATATTGATTTTGATAAACCGCATAATGGGATGATTCCATGATTTTTTTGAACCCGTACGGCACGCCGGCCTCGTTTGTTTTTCCGTCATATAATATTTTCCGTAAAGCAGGCTGTATAAATTAGCCCTGTTTCCTAATGTCGCATAGCGGCTGACGCTTTCTCTGCCCATATCAATCCGGAGATCGTTCCAGTAAAAGGACAGCAGATTGCGGTTCAGGATGCTTGAGTATACGCTGAATCCGTTGAACCCGTAAATGATCGGGGTGTTATTGAAAACACCGTTCATCCAATCTAAACGGGCAAACGGATCAGGGTCTTTTTCTTTCAGACGCTGAATAAGCTCTGTTTGTTCTTTGCCCTTATAGTCAGGACCCGTCATAAAGGTATGCGATACCGTATAAATCTTCCCGCCTTCTGATAACGCATATTTTTCATATGTATTAGCCGTCAGCACCGCCGTCAAGAGAATGACGGCATAGACGGCGGGCACCGCGCCTTTCAGTCTTGTCTTTGCTGCAAGGAAAGCGGCAATGGTCAGCCCCAGAAGGAGCAGGATAGGCAGGTTGGCCTGATCAGAAATATCCAGGCTGAACCGTCTCACTTGGCTCCAATAGAGCAGAACGGCGAGTACGGCGGATATCAGCATACTCTTCATGCTGATGTCTGAAAGCTTAGAAAGCCCTGCTGCAACCGTTCCCGCAATCGTGAAGCACAGGACGTATTCAAACCTGTTTTGCGGAGCTGAAAAACCGTTAAAGGCGCTTGCCGCAAACGGACTGAAGTGAAACAGAATGTACAGCAGACTGATTCCCGCAAACAGCCGGAACAGCCGGTTTTTATATAAAGAAAATGTAAATAGAAAAAGTAAAAAACCGCCGGCAGAATGATTATCCGGCTTGAAAATAAAATGTTGTCGGAAAAATCAAGCCATGCAATTTGCTCTGAATACGGCGGCCGCAGATTATGAAGATATCCGTATACGACAGGGATAAAGGAGACTGCGCTTATGCCGAAGCCGAGAAGGCCTGACAGAATAAACATTCTGCATTGAGTGAGCTTTTTGGCTTCATTGTCTTCAAGATGAATGATCCATCTGAATAAGATGTAAATGCCGATGAAAATCAGATTAATATACGCAAAATAAAAGTTGTTGATCAATGTCAGCGCACAGGCGAAGATAAACCACGCCGGCTTTTTTTCCCTGATGATTTTTTCCGCGCCGAGCACGAGCAGCGGCAGCCACACCATACTGTCAGTGAAAAAGTCCCAATACACCTCATGCCGGAAGTAGATAATCGAGACCCCGTACAACACGGCGCCGGCAAAAGCAGGCACCGTCCGTTTGACGAAATAGCGGAACACACACGCCGCCGTGAATATGATGAAACTCTGCTTGGCGATGCTGATAAAAACGGAGGCCTGCGCCCAAAACAGCGCATCAGCCTCACCCGTCAGCTGAATAAGCTGCAAAAAGCGGACAGCGGCGGAGATAAACAGGAATAGAAAAGAAGTAGAGAAATAATAGCCGAGCTGACTGTACACTCCCCCGCCCAGTCCGAACGAATAGCTGTAAAACAGCCTGCCGTTCATATATTGATCAAACAGCAGCTTTTTGAAGACCGCCATTTGGGCGATCCCGTCTCCAGACCCCGTCATATAGCGGCCTGCCGACCACTCTTTTAAGAAAAAAATATGAGCGGCTGCCGCAGCCAGCACACAGGCTGCCGGCAAGATCCATTTATTTTTTTCATACAACGTCCCCAGACCCTGCGCACAGCGGCGGCTGTTTAATGGTTCCACTTGCGCTTTTTTGTATAATTCGTTTCATTTTGTTCTCCGTACGTTATATTCGCTTCTTTAATTAAATAGTGCGGGCGTTTTTTGTTTCATAGTAAATCCGGCCGATGTATTCTCCGATGATGCCGAGACTCAAAAGCTGGATGCCCCCTAAAAACAGCACGGCGGAAATAATGGTGAAGTATCCGGGTACGGACACGCCGTGTGTCAGAATATGAACAAAGGTTGTTACAATATAAACCATCGACAGAAGCAATATCAGAATACCGGTGAAAAAGCATACCCTGAGGGGCTTGTTGTTGAAGGAGACGACACCGTCCATTCCGTAGTTGAACAGATTGCTGAATGACCATTTGGACGTGCCGTTCTTCCTTTCGACATTTTCATAAAATACGATTTTCTGGTCAAACCCGATCCAGCAGAACAGCCCTTTCGAGAAACGGTTCCCTTCACTCAGCTTCAAAAGAGCATCAACGGCCTGCCGGCTCAGCAGGCGGAAATCTCCGACCCCGTCACGCAGGTCCACTTCGACGGCTTTGTTGATAAATTTATAATACAGGGAAGAAAGCACGGAACGCACGGGGCTGTCCCCTTTTCGGTTGCGCTGCGCGATGACTTGGTCATACCCTTCTTCATAGCCTTGAATGAAGTCTTTCAGCAGATGGGTCGGATGCTGCAGATCGGCGTCCATCACGATTACCGCTTCGCCCTGCACGTGTTCAAATCCTGCCAGAATGGCCGCTTCTTTCCCGAAGTTGCGGGAAAAAGATATGTATTTGACGCGATGGTTTCTGGCGGCCAGTTCTTTAATCTGCTGAAGGGTGTCATCCGCGCTTCCGTCATTGATGTAGAAAATTTCATAGTCATAATGAATCGTCTGAAATTCTTTTTTTAAAGATTCATGGATGAGCTTGACGTTGTTCCCTTCATTGTAAGACGGAATAATAATTGAGATTAACCTTTGTTTCATGAAGGCACCTTCTTTGTATTATTCTTTTTTAGGACGGCCTTAAAGGAATTGTCCGCAAAACTTCAGTAAGGCTTTTCCTTTTTTAATGACGTTTAAACCCTTTTTTGTTACAGGGAAAGAAATTTTTTTCTGCATATGATTTATATTTTGTCATGTTTTTCGGCAGATATGAGAAAAAAAGAAAAAGTCTGTACGCGGGACAGACTTTATTGCTGAAGGTATTCATGAATCAAATGGCTGACGATGCGTGGTTTTTCGTGAATGACCCAATGTGAGGCATCATCTATGAAGATTAAGTCGCCGTTTGGAATCATCCGTTTTGTTTCCTTGGCGAGCTTTTTGCTCAGCGCGCGGTCGTTGACGCCCCATATTAACCGGTACGGAACGGGCATTTTAAGCGGAACGGCAGGGCCTAAACCGCCGGCTCTGATCGCCCGGTACCAGTTCAGCATCGCCGTGAGCGCTCCTTTTCTGACCCATGCTTCTTTGTAGCTGTCGACATCTTCCCGTGAAAAAAGCGCCGGGCGTTCGGATAAGCCGATCGCGTGATCCAATACGCGGTAATCGTCTTCAGACAATCTCCGTTCAGGCTTTTCCGGAAGCTGAAAGAAAGCGATATAAGAGCTTTTCTTCCACTGCGGCGGGTAGAACGGTGTGACCTTCCGCATAACCGCCGGGTGCGGGATATTGACCGTGATCAATTTTTCAACGTATTGCGGCCGCGTGGATGCCAAATGCCAGGCCACGGCTCCTCCCCAATCATGTCCGATGACGACGGCTTTGTCATTTGTAAAATGAGTGATCAGCCCGATAATGTCGTCTCTGAGCGTATCAATGGTATAGTTTTCAATGCCCTCCGGTTTGTCACTGAGATTATAGCCGCGCTGATCAGGCACGACAACATGGTATCCGGCATCCGCCAGCGGTTTGATCTGACTCTTCCAGCCGTACCAGAATTCCGGAAACCCGTGCAGCAGCACCGCCAGAGGACCGTCTTTCGGACCGGCTGAAGCCGTGTGCAGCGTCACTCCGTTTGTTTCGATCATGTGAAACGTAATGTCATTCATCGATTCTCCTCCCCGTTTGTTTCAATCTTCTTTCTGTTAAGACGATGATCAGTACGCTGATCGCAATCAACAATACGGCCTGAACAATCAGGGCGAACGGCTGAGTCAGCCGGATAAGCAGGCTGCCCGAAAATCCAGCTGCCGCCGAAATAAGGCCGAACAGAATCATGAGGAGCGCACTGAATCGATTGCCTTCTTTCCACTGCGACTCATCCGCCATAGAGCGCTTCGTCCGATATCCGTACAGGCTGTTGATCGACTTCGGCGGAAAAAATGTGACTGAAATGCCGGCCGCAGCCATCAGAAGGCCGCCGATCACCATTATCATATCCATCACTCTCCTTTTCATCTTTTACGAAAGGAAAGGCGAAAAGTTTCAGAAAAAAAGCAGGCTCATTCGCCTGCCTGAATCTTTATTTTTGAGTTAAGTCGGCCGTTTTCACATAACCTGCTTTCCCGCCGTATGTGATGTACGCCCATTTACGGTCAAACCCTCCGTCATGGCTGAACCCCCCAGCCGAGCACATTGACGGTTTCACCCGCTTTAACGGACCCTTTTTTGCCGGTTTCCAAAGTCGGCGTATAAAAATCGGTTTGTTTCGCGGTCACCGCCTTCACCGGCTGCTTCATCAGAAAATGCGTGGAAATATAGGCTTTGTGACCTTTGTAGTCAATTTCAGCCCAATCTGCTCCTTGAAGCCGTTTAACCTTTACGGAATCCTCTGAACGAAGCGTGCCGATAATCCGCCCTTGTTTATTGGGTTCTTTGCGGACATTAAGTTCTCCTGCTTTCACGATATATGTATCTGCTGCGGTGTCTATTTTTGTCTGGTGAACTGCTGCGGCATTCGCTGCCGGATCAAAAAAAACGGTGCCTGCGGCTAAAAATAAGCAAAGTCCTGCGGCCGGAATAAATGCGGTTAACCCCTTTTTCATGTTCATTGTGGTTCCTCCCCGCTATTTTATAAGTTATTACACATTTCCACATTTTGCGGGTCGTCAAACATGATTTTCCCATTTCTTTTATAAAAAGAAAAACCGCCGGACGGTATCCGGCGGGCGTACTGCTATATTAATGCAGGAGACCCCTGCTTTGATCCAAATAATGAGAAACGTCTTCCCGAACGCTCTGGAACATATGGAGCTTGCTGCCGTATGATTCGATCCATTCCTTGACGACGCGTTCCGTCATTTGCTCTCCTTGATACGGGCGGCCGGCTTTTGCGTAAGTCGCTTCGAAATCTCCCCATAAAAGCTCAACCCAAGTCCGCGCTTGCAAATAGCTGAGCATGTCATTTTTCTCAAGCAGCAAATTCGTCAGTTTGTCGATATATGTATTCATGTCTCTGTCTCCTTTCCTTGGGAAAACCTGCTGCTTTTACGCAGCTTGTCACAGGCATATACTAACTTTACGTCTTCAGTCCAGAAGGCGCAACCTTTTGATATTGGCCGAGGGGGAAAACAAATGGTCCGGAACAAGGCAAAAGGATTTCCTAATCAGAACAATAATAAGTTTGAAGGCGAACCGCGGGCAAAGGATGACTACGCTTCTAAACGGGCGGACGGTTCAATTAATTCGCACCCCCAAGAGCGCATGAGAGCTTCAGGCAGACGATAACATACACCGTAAAAGACCGGGAATGACCCGGTCTTTTTTTTGCGGAAAAAGACATCCTCTTGCGGTCATAACGCTAAATAAATTCCATAATATGTTAAATGTTAAAACGAAAGCCGGTAGACAAAAAAGGAGGGGTTTTATAAAATGAAGACAGTTTCAAAACGATTGCTGAGCCTTACCGCATTCTTACTGTCAGTTTCATTATTTGCTGTTTCAGCTGAAGCAGCGGGCAGCCCGCAGACATCTGTATCAAACAGCGGTGAGGAGTTTGACGCAAATCAGAATCAGCCTGTACAAACAACACAGACATCCCCCGCTTATGAAGGAACGGGCCTCACCAAAAGACAGCTTGCACAAAACAGCAAAGCTGACATCAAGTCATTAAAGCCTTCCAGTATTATTGGGACAGACGAACGAATCAGAATTTCTCCCACAACATCATTTCCATATCGAGCGACAGCACAGCTGACCGTTACATACAGCGGCAGCACAAGCACCTACGGATGCACCGGTTTTTTTGTCAATGCCGACACGATCGTTACGGCGGGACATTGCGTGTATGATCAGAAAAACGGCTGGGCATCGAAAATTACGGCAGCTCCCGGCCGCAACGGGTCATCGTACCCGTACGGCTCTTATTCAGGCAAGACATTCTACAGTGTCAAAGGGTGGACAGAAAACGGTGACACAAACTACGACTACGGCGCAATCAAAGTAAACGGGTCGCCCGGGAATACTGTCGGCTGGTACGGCTACCGGACGACCAACAGTTCCAGTCCGGCCGGGCTTTCCTCAACCGTGACAGGATATCCGTGCGACAAAGTGTCCGGTTCCATGTGGTCGGACAGCAAGCCGATACGTTCTGCCGAGACATATAAACTCACTTACACGACAGATACGTTCGGCTGCCAGAGCGGATCGCCCGTTTACCGCAATTACAGCGACACCGGCCAGACCGCCATTGCCATTCATACAAACGGCGGGTCGTCTTACAATCTGGGAACAAGGGTGACAAACAGTGTATTCGACAACATTCAATATTGGTCAAATCAATAAAGCTTTTGTTATCTTTCTCGCGGCGGCCGTTTTATGCGGATGCGGCAAAGCGGATGATTCCGCCGCCAAAAAAGCACTGCCCGTTACGCTCCATGTTGAGGATGCAGACGGTTCACCGGCGGCCGGTGTGACGGTTACCGTGATGAAAGCGGCGGAGTCAGATCATCAGCCGAATATAGACCGCGGAGAGATAATAGGCAAGACTGATCACCACGGCGAGATGACATGGAAAAGCGGCGCGAAAGGAACCTATGCCGTCGTTTTTGAAAAAGACGGGGTACCGGAAACCCGGAATATTTCCTTAGCTGAGAGCGATAAACATACGGTGATCAGCATTACATTGAAACACTGAAAAAAGCTTGCAGGCGGAATATCCCCTGCAAGCTTTTTGTTATCCTTTATGCACTTGGTATTCATAAACATCTTTCTTCTCAGACAGATGAGCGAACGTGGAAAGCACAAGGCCGAGAGCCGTCATCAGCGCACCGCCGGCAAACAGCCATGAGTAAGATCCCGTTCCCCCGAGAATCAATCCGCCGATCCAGGCGCCGAGCGCGTTTGCCAGGTTAAAGGCGGAAACGCTCACCGCAGCGGCTATTGTCGTGCCGTTTTCAGAGGAAGAAATAACCTTGGTCTGCAAAAGCGGCGGCGTGCCGAACGCACATGCGCCGAACAAAAATGTCGCTGAAACGGCGGCGGCGGGAAAGACAGCGATATAAGGGAAAATCGCCAAGACGCCGATCAAGCCGATCATCACACCGATCATCGTGCGCGTCAGCAGTTTGAGCGGCACTTTCCCCGCGAAGAAATTCCCCGCCACTCCGCCGAGACCGTAGGCAAATAACGCGCCTGTGATGCCGACTGTGCCGAACCCCGCTGAATCTCTTAAAATCGGCTCAATAAACGTGTAAGCGATAAATACGCCTGAGTAGCCGAGAATGGTGATCGCAAAGGAAAAAATCACTTGTTTATGCTTAAAGACACTCCATTCATTCATCAGCATCGGAATCACTTTCGGTTTTCGATTCCGTACGACCAGCATCAGTCCGATCAGACCGATCAGGCCTAAAACGGAAATAATGAAAAAGACGGCACGCCAATTAAGGGCATCCCCTAAATAAGAGCCGAACGGGACGCCGAGCATCAGCGCCACGGTTAATCCGCCGTTCATGGAAGCCGCGGCGGCGGAACGTTTTTCAGGCGGCACCATTTCACTCGCAAACACCATGGCGATCGCAAAAAAGGCTCCGTGAATGGATGCGGATAAAATTCTGGAAATCGCCAGCACGGCGAAGTTCGGCGCAAAGACGCTCATCAGGTTGGCAAGGACGAAGATGCCCATCAACCCTAGCAGCACTGGCTTTCTCGGCAGCTTAACCGCGATAATGGTTACAATCGGGCCCGTCAGGCAGACGCTTGCCGCGTACGCCGTAACAAGCATGCCCGCTGAAGATACATGTATATGAAAGTCATCGGCAATCGACGTCAGAATACCCATGACAGCATATTCCGTATACCCGATGGAAAATGTGCAAATCATTAAAACAAAAATCATTAATTTCACAGATGGCTGTTTCATGTTGATATTCAACGCAAATCGCCTCCTTTTATTAAAAACAACGAATTCCATCTTAAAAGATATCAAAAATGAATTCAATCATTTTTTACTGAAAGGTTGAAACGAATGTGCCCGAAAAGAAAAGAGGCCGGAACCGGCCTCTTTTGTTATTATTTTTCTTTTAAAACGGAAATCGGCAGTGCTTCTTCCCCGTCAGACGGGGAAGATCTGTGTCCCCAGGCGAATACGCCGTTGATGTAATCAATGCGGAAAGTGTCATCAGAACCTTCTATCTGATACACCCCGCCGGGCCGAAAGTCTTCCGGGTTCAGCATGTAAGCTTTGGCCATCGTCATTTTCCGTTCAAGCACGGCCAGTTCATTTACAATGCCCATCTGTTCCGCTTTTCGCGCTTTTTCCGTCAGTCCCGCAATTTCTGTCTGTAGTTCATGAGGCGTCATTTGACTGTATCGTTTGTCCATTTCAGTTTACTCCTCTTCCTGCAAGAATTGATCAATATCGTCAATCGAGAATCCTTTTCTGAATAAGTACTGTTTGACCTTCATTCCGCTTTCATAGCTGCCGTCATAGCGGTATTTCCTGATCGCTTTTTCCGCATGAGCCTTCAGAGCTTCCATCTCGGCTTCATCATCATTTTCATACTCCGTCTGCTCCAGAGCGGCATTGATGACGTCGAAAGGGAAACCTTTTCGCTGAAGCTGCATCTGCGCCCGCTGTCTGATCTCTTTTGTGGACAGCTTTTTGTCTTTTTTGAGGATTTTGCCGATATGTTTCAGCGCTTCTTGTATCTGCTCATCAAATGTAAACGCGCTGAGCGTCTCCTTGATGGTATCGTCGTCTATTCCTTTCGCTTTCAGCTCGCGGAACAGGACGTCAGGGCCTTTGCCGTTTGTTTTTTTGTGGGTGCTCGCATAGGCTTCGGCAAATTCTTTGTCATTTAAGTAGCGGTAATCGTACAGTTTATGGATGACTTCAGAAATAACCATGTCCGGTGTTTCTTTTTTCTTCAGATGATCCCGGACTTCTTTTTCAGAGCGCATCCGGTATGATAAAAATTCTACGGCGCGGTTAAAGGCTTTTTTCACGTCATCGCCGTGCTGGATCTCAAGAATGTCAAGCTCGTCCAGTTCTTTCCCTTTTTTCAGGTCAAAACGCACAAGTACGTCGGCGTCGACGCTGAATGCATATTTCTCATCAAGAAAGATGTTGAAGCGCTCGGTATTTTTCTTTTGGGTCGATATTTTTGTAATAAACGGCATCCCGGTCTCCTTTCCCGCCCCGATGTTCAGGCGTTTTTCTTTTTGGCAAATGAGGTACAGTATATGTATCAACGTGTAAGGAGAGATGGATATGAATATCGCGATGACAGGCGGCACTGGTTTTCTGGGCCGGCATCTGACAGGTGTGTTTACCCGCCGGGGACATCATGTCTATATTTTATCAAGAAAACAGAGAGAAACCGAACAAAAAATGTGACATATGTTCAATGGCTGGCCGAAAACGCGGCGCCTGAGCGCGAGCTTCCCCCTATTGATGTATGGGTGAACCTCGCCGGCAAATCCATCTTTGACCGCTGGACGGACACAACGAAAGAACAAATCATCTCAAGCCGGGTAGAAGCGACGAGAGAAGTCAGACGGATTATGAAGCAGCAGCCGAAAAAACCCCGGGCTTTAATTCAGGCAAGCGCCGTCGGCATTTACGGCACCAGCACAGAGAAAACGTTCACTGAGCAGTCCGATACGTCAAATGAAGACTTTCTCAGTCATACGGCTCATATGTGGGAGCGTGAAGGCCAGAAAATTGAAGCGCTCGGCATTCGGACGGTATATGCCAGATTCGGGGTGATGCTCGGTGAAAAAGGCGCCCTGCCGCTCATGGTTCTTCCTTATAAGCTGTTAGCCGGAGGCACCGTCGGCTCTGGACGGCAGTGGCTGTCATGGGTTCATGTCGATGACGCCGCGGAACTTATTGCTTTTGCGGCGGAGCATGATGACTTATCCGGTCCCATGAATGTGACATCGCCGAACCCCGTAGAAATGAAGCAATTCGGAAAGACGATCGCAAGCGTCCTGCACCGCCCCCATTGGATTCCCGTACCGGAATTTTTTCTGGAGAAGGCCTTGGGGGAAATGAGCCTGCTGATCGTAAAAGGCCAGCGCGCCCTGCCTAAGCAGGCGCTGACATCCGGTTTTCAATTTACGTATGAAGAACTTGAGTTGGCTTTAAAGGATCTCTTATCTGCATAAAAACGGAAATAAAAGCCAATCCTATTGGTATTCTGTTTTGAAGGAGGGTCTTCTTTTATGGAAAAGAAGCGCGAAAAACATCAGCAGGGAGCCAATCTGAAAAAAATGCAGGAAGTCCTTTATTCCGGTGAATTCAAAAAAGCGGAAAGAGCAGCCAAACGGAAATAAACTGAATAAAGATCGGGACCGGGCAGATACTATGTTTGTTTGATATCACTTTTTTCAGGGGGCGATTGATATGGGCAGAAATCATACTCACAAAAACCGTGATAAAAACAAACAAAAACTTCCTCAAGTTCCGGATGCTTTGAAACGCGAAACAGACGGCACGTACGAGGAATATTCAAGCGAGCTTGCTGATTCCGCTGACCGCGAAGCGCAGGCGCGGATGAAAGCCGCTGACAACAGAGCTAAAAGCAAAACCCGCTAATACGAAATCCCCGCCTCTGTATGGAGACGGGGATTTTTTTACAACTCGGTAAACAGGCTCTTTGCCGGCGTCCGTTCTTTCGCCTTAGGCTGTTCATCCGGATAGCCCGTTTGAATGATGGCGGCGAAGCGCTCATTGTCTGCAAGGCCGAAGTCTTGGTGAACCTGTTTGTCATACATGATGCGGCCGCTTTTCCAGACCATGCCGATGCCGTTTTCATGTGCGAGAAGCTGAAGGTTTTGAATCATGCCGCTCAGCGCCGCGAAATCATCGTTTCTCGTAAATTCATTTTCATCTTCTTTTAAGACGACCAGCAAAAATCCCGGAACGGCGCTGAGGTTTTTTCTCATGTTCCGCTCTTTTTCCTCGTTGAAATCATCTTTTATTTTTTGAAAAATGAGACGTAGCTGTCCGCAAGCTTTGCTTTTCCCGCTTCGCTTGCTGCGTAGATAAAACGCCATGGCTCCGTCAGTCTGTGGTTCGGTGCGTAAACGGCCGTTTCCAGCATATCTAATATGACTTCAGAAGGTACGGTTTCCGGCTTAAACGACCGGATGGATCTTCTGTTTCTGATTGTATGTGCAAGACTTTCGTTTTGCTGTAATTGTTCGGTTTTCGGCATGCCGATTCACCTTCCTATTCAATTGAAAATGATTATCATTTATAATATAACGGATACGACCGTCTTTTGTAAACCGTTACGGAAGCTGAAAATTGATTGATTCGGCATACACGGCCGTTCCCGTCATCTTGATGTTCATCTCTCCGTTTTCCTCCGCAATTCTGATTTCCACTTTTCCGTCTTTCCCGATTTCCTGGCCTTGTTCGATCGTGAGGCATTCGGCTTCAGAGCCTCCGTATTGCCGCATATAGGCTGCCATGACGCCTGAAGCGGTTCCCGTGACGGGATCTTCGGTCGTTCCGGAGAAAGGTGAAGAAAAATGACGGCCGTGCAGATCACTTTCCGAATGAACGGTTTCCAGAGAAAACGGATGAACGCTCGCTTTCGGAAGATCGCGCAAAACAGCGGGGAATTGTGCGTTGTCAGGCACCATATTCCGTGATGCTTGAAGTGATCTCAGCGGAACAATCAGTGTCCAGATCCCCGTTGATCCGTAAACAATCGGCAGCTCGCTGTGAAAATCCTCAGCCGTAATCCCGAGCGAGGCCGCAAGCTTTTCTTTGTCGCCCGTAAACGGCAGAAATTGCGGGGGTGCCTGTTTGAGCGTGATGTATACCCGGCCGTTTCGTTCAGCGGCTTTTGCGGGAAGAATGCCGGCTTTTGTCTCAATTTGATATGTCTGATCAGCCTGAAGCCTTCCCTTTTCAATTAATGCGTAAAGAGAGGCGACGGTAGCATGTCCGCATAAATTCATTTCGTGGCCGGGTGTAAAATAGCGGATGCGCAGATCGGCTTCTCCGCTTTTGCAGAGAAATGAGGTTTCATTGTACCCTGCCAATTCGGCGATCATCTGCATCTCTTCATCTGAATAATCATCTCCGTTAAAGACGATTCCTGCGGGATTTCCCAAATCAGGAATATCGGTAAACGCTTCATATTTAAACACGGTTGCCTGTTTCATTCATCAGCCTTCCTTTCACCTTATGATCATGTTATTCAGTATAACAGAGTAAAATTAGAATTTTTAGTTAATTCTTCAAAAAAAGACGCCTTTTAACGGCGTCTTTTTTTGGTTTTTCCGATCAGGCGGGTGACGAGAATCATCGTGACGGACAGCGATCTGTTTTTGCGGTACGCCAAGTATTTCCCGCGCCACTCCGGTTTGTATTTTTCTTTAAAGGCCCGCAGCCCGCTGAAGCTGTACATATACCGGACGTTGTTGAAAATGACGGCCGCGATTCTTTCCGACCAGAAAGATGTAAAAGCCGTTCCTACGTTTGACAAAGGCGCCATGCCCATATTAAAGGTGGTATAACCTTTTTCCTGCGCCCAGAGAAACAGACGGATGAAAAGCGCGTCCATAATACCGTTCGGCGCGCTTTTCCGATAACGCATCAAGTCGACTGATATCTCGCCTTCCTGATACATCGGCATCAGGTTGGCAAAAGCGATGATCTCCCCTTCCGCGTCTTTCACGTAAGCAATCGGCGCCTGTTCCAGATAATCCCGGTCGAAGAAACCGAGAGAAAAACCTTTCTCTTTTTTCGGTCCGAGCCATTCGTCCGATATGTCTTTCAGCTTGGCGATAAACTCGGAGGAAAACGGCGGTTCCCCGACATGAAATGTGTAGCCTTCGCGGTCAAATTTGTTGTTAATCGCCCGCAGCCCCGCTTTTTTCTTACCTGACAGCGTAAATGCTTCCATATCCACGAACGCCTCTTCTCCGAGCTTGAAGAAGTTATAGCCGAAGTCATGGTACAGCGCCAGATCTTCACGTTCGATCTGATAAAACATGACACTCAGCCCCTGCTTATGCGCTTCATTCAGAAATTCCTCAATCACAAGCGGAAAAGAGTCTCTCTGTCCTGACGGATCACCGAGCACGACAAGCCTTCTGGAAATCTGGCCGAACAATAAAAGCGCTTTGCCGTCGCTTGAGAAATAAAACCGCTTATCCCCGAGAAAGCCGAGATGGCTGAGGGCGTTTCCGCCTTCTTCCGCCAAAAAGGACTTCAGCCGTTCAGGATCGGCCTTTTCTCCGATCGGCTTCGATCTTTTATGATAAAAGACCGTAAACAAAAGGAAAAACAGCGGCACAACAATAATGGCCGTCATCGTAGCATATGTAATGTGAGAATTGTTATGAACGAAATAATCGTGGCGCAGCAGCCGATTCATTTTATCCCAAATAAAGCCGGCAATGAGATTGTAGTTAAACAAGGCGATAATAAACAGAGCGGCGGCAAAAATCATCTGGCCGAGCGTATACGATGCCTGCTCTCTGATAAACTGCCGCTTTAACAGCACCAGCAATACAATGACGACAGGCAGAATAAAGATCGCGCTGATGTTCAATCCTTTTAAGAAACTGAACACAAAACCGCCGACCAGCGCGGCAACCGCCATTGAATAAGAACGTTTCGTCCGTTTGTATAATTCAATCGGCAAGATTAAAAGAATCAAAGCCGCGCTTAACGATAACGCGTTAAACGCAAGGAGCGCCGGGCGCGGAATATGCGGGATGACCGTCTCCCTGTCAATCGGCAGGGCGACGGACGCAAGCACAACGACTCCCGCCATAAAAACCAAAAGCGACAGCGAACCGTAAAGCACTCTGATTAAGATGGCGCGCTGGAATACGAGAAGCACGTTCGTCGTTTCCACGGCGGGCGCCATCTTCGGATTTGATTCCAGCCGTTTAAGCGTATTTTCCGTTAAATCGCCGGCCGCAAAGAACAGCCCGAACACAAACGGAATAAATGAATACACAATCCGGTAGATGACGATGGATGTCACAACCGCCTCCTGCGGAAAGCCCATATTCTGCATGCCGAGCAGAAACAGAAGGTCAAACGAACCCAATCCTCCCGGCACAAGGCTGATGATTCCCCCGATAGCGGCAATGGCAAATACACCGAATACATGGCGGACATCCGCGTGAATCCCCATGACATACAGGGAATAATACATGACGACGGCCGCCGCAAACCATTCGGCAAACGATGCCCCGATGTAAGAAAAAACCGGATGCCTCGGTTTTGCTTCACCGTCTTCTGCGCCAGATTTTTTATTGTTGATCCAAGCGGCGATTAAGGCTGCCGGCACAATAAGCGCCACTCCGGCGATAACAGCCCACAGCCACGGTTTCTCACCTGTAATCTCTCCGACCGGCAGAATGCGGGCAATGGTCAGGATACTGAAGACGGACAGCCCGAGCAGCGCTGAGGACGTAAGCCAGGCGATGCCTGCGACGAGGCGTTTTACGTCATTCGTATGCTCTTTGTAAAGCATCGTCCGCAGCCCGACGCCCGCCAGACCGCCAAATCCAAGGACATTGTTAAAGGAATTGGCGATAAAAGAAACCCTGAAAACTTTCCAATTCGGAATGTCGAGGCGAAGCGTCCGTTTCAGCACAAAGTCATAAAAGGACATCGCGCTGACGGCAAGGAGGCCGAGCAGAACGAGAATAAATAAATCGTAACGCTCAATCCCGTTAATAATGTACAGCGTTCGTTTAAAAGAAAGGTCTGTCAATTCCTTTTTGGACTGATAAATGACTAAAAGCAAAACTGCAATAGGAAATATTACTTTTAATATCGATAAGGCATTCTTTTTAGTCAGCAATGTTCTCTCCAATCATCATAAAATAGCTTATTTATTATAATTCCCCCAATAATCTCCAACATATTATACACTACCACCTCACATTCAAACAAAACTCGTCTGCAACTTTCTTTCTCTGATTAAAATCAGTAATATGGTATGCAGGAGTATGAATGAGGAAGTGAGACGATGGATTATAATCTGCATGATACAACGGTATTAGGCGGCGATATTTTTTCTCCTGAGGAACGGGATATTTGGGTGCTGTACATGAAAGTGATGACCTCGGCGGGACTCGGCGATGTTTCGGAGTGGATGAAGCTTGATATGAGCATGCCGCAAATGAAGGTGCTGATGCTTCTGAACAACCACGGGACGCTTAAGGTGAGTGACATAGCGGAGAAAATGGGCGCTTCTCTTTCAAATACGACGGGGCTGCTTGACCGTTTAGAAAAATCATGTTTCATTACACGCGCTCCGTCAGAAGAAGACCGCCGTTCAGTCGTCGTTCAATTAACGGAAAACGCGAAAGATATTTTCCGCAGCCTTTATCAAAAAGGACATGTAAAATTGAAGCGTTCATTGGAAACGCTGACCGCTGAAGAAAAACAAACGGTCAATCAAGGACTTGCCATTTTGGCAAGAGCGCTTGATTCTTCCAAACAGGCATAGAGATGAAAAAGGCCTGCCGGTATCGGCGGCCTTTTTTTGTTTGACATTTAATTCACTTAAAGTGAATAATATACTCGAAGTGAACTAAAAACGGAAGGATTGATCAGTATGCCGGAGCCATTGCAAACAGAAAAAAACCAGAGCCGGGCCATCACTCTTTTTACGATCGGTGTGTTCATGGCGGCGCTGGACAACGGAATTATTTCCGCTGCTCTGACGACGATTAACAGCTCTTTTGATGTTTCTCCTTCATGGGGATCGTGGGGAGTGACCCTCTACACATTGGGACTCAGTGTCAGTGTGCCGATTGTCGGCAAGCTGTCGGACCGATACGGGCGGAAAAAGCTGTTTATGATGGAGGTCGGGCTGTTCGGACTCGGCTCTTTGCTTGTCGCACTCAGTCAGAGCTTCCCGATGTTTTTGGCGGCACGGCTCATTCAGGCGCTTGGCGGCGGCGGAATTTTTATAATCGGGAGTTCGCATGTGCTGGCCGTACTTCCGAAGGAGAAACAGGGGAAAGCTCTCGGGCTTTTAGGGGCGATGAACGGTATGGCGGCCGTCCTCGGACCGAATATCGGGAGCTTTTTGCTTGATGCAACCGGGTCGTGGCATTGGCTGTTCTTGATTAACCTGCCGATTGCCGCCGCTTTGGTTGTGTGCGGCGGTTTGTTTATCGCTGAAACGAAAGAGCCTGAGGCGAAACGGCTTGACCTCGCCGGCACAATGCTGCTGTCTCTTGCGATCTTATCTTGTATGATCGGTATCACGAATCTCAATGGGGCGAAGCTGTCAGAAAGCATAATGGACGTAAAGGTGTACGGGTATCTTTTGGGAGCGGCACTTCTCTTTCTGGTACTGCTTAAGGTCGAAAAGCGGGTTGAAAACCGGGGGGGCGATCCGATTCTCGCCTACTCGCTGCTGCAAAATAAAGTGTTTCAATGGACGCTTGTCATCGGATTTTTATCGGGAGGGCTGCTCGCTGCGGTCATTTTTATTCCTTCTTATGCGGAGCAATATTTGCACGTATCGGCGGAGAAAGCGGGTTATTGGATGACGCCGCTTGCGTTGGCGTCAGGAATCGGAGCGTGGCTCGGCGGGGCGGTCACGGATAAAAAAGGGCCGGTCTTCTCCGCGGTTGTATCAGGCGCCATCGCCTTTGCCGGATTCAGCCTGTTTCCGTTATGGGTGACGGATAAATGGGAATTTGTCACGGCGAGTGTCATTGCGGGGATCGGTTTCGGATTTCTGCTCGGGGCTCCGCTGAATGTGCTTGTATCAGAAACGGCGGGCCAAAACAAAGGAACAGCGCTCGCCACGCTGTCACTCGTAAGGCAGGTCGGGCTGACGCTCGCTCCGGCTTTATATGCCGGCTTCATTACAGCGAGCTTTGACCGGATCGGAGCGGACATTAAAAACCGTTTAATGAAAAGCGGCATTCCCGCTGATCAGGCGCAAACGCCCGATATCGGCGGCGGACTTTCTTCGTTGCAGGAGCAGGTAAGCCGAATCCCCGTTCCCGCCGTCAAAAAAGCGGTTTCTGATGCGATTGAAGCGGGCATTTCCAGCGGCTACCACCATCTTTATACGGCAGCCGCCGTCATTTCATTATGCACGATCGTGTCTGCGGCTGTTTTGGCGTTTTTCCGGAAGCCGGCATCCTCTAAGACAGATGCCAGCCCATCCGCCGGGAAAGCTCAGTAATATGGGCGATGTGTTGTTCAGAGTGCCAGACATATAGCCCGAGCGCCTGTTCCAGCGTAACCGTCTCTTTAGATACAGGATGGAAGTACGTCCGTTTGAATTGGGCTTCCGTCATGGAGTGCAAAAGAGCGGCCCATCTTCTGTGCAGGATTGTTAACAGCTCAAGCGCATCCCCGCAAGCGGCGGTTTTGGAATCATGAAGATCGGCCCAGCCTTTTTCATCATAAGGACGGATTTCCGGTTCATTCTCCGTTAAGCTCAATTTAAACCGGGTGTAGCCGTTCATGTGGCTGTCCGCCAGATGGTGAACCACTTGGCGGACAGTCCATCCCCCTTCGCGGTACGGCGTATCAAGCTGACTGTCCGACATCGCTCTGACAGCTTGTTTCAGTTTGGCCGGAGCGTGTTCCAGCGCATTGATCCATTCTTGTTTCTGTCCGGACGAAATCGATTCAGCCGGCTGATATTCTCCAATCGGATAGCTGAGGGTTTGTTTTTCCATTTTTGTCTCTCTCCCGCTGATCGTATTATGAAAGTATGATGGTGATGTCGCAGCCTTCCGCTTTCGCTTCACGAAAGACCTGAAGCACACTCTCGGCGCCATTTTCTGTAAACTGCTTGCTTTGTTCAAACTGTCTCCATTCTAAAACGAGGGGATATTCCACCCAGCCGGTCAGACAATCCCATAAAGCGTCAAGGTTTTCACCGTAGTATTCAGGAAGGGCAAGTTCCTTTTTCAATGTCTGGTGCAGGTCGCTCATACTTCTGATTTGCTCCCCGTTAATAACTGCTTTATTCATGCGCGGCTCCTTTCTCTTGATTTTATTCTATCAGTTTACCATTTTCCTCTTCAGAAGTGACCGGAGTCTGCCGCGGTTCCAGCTGAACGATTCCTTGCCCGCCGTCAACGGCCACCCTGTCCCCCGTTTTCAGTTTTGACGTTGCATTTCCGCACCCGACAACGGCAGGAATCCCCAGTTCCCGGGCGACGATCGCCGCGTGGGACAAAGGGGCGCCGACGTCCGTTATGATGGCAGCCGCTCTTGGAAAAAGCGGGGTCCAGCCTACATTGGTTGTCGACGTCACTAAAATTTCCCCCGCCGCAAAAGAATCCCCGTCTTCCGGGACATCAAGGACACGGACAATGCCCTCCACTCTCCCGGCCGCTCCCGCGAAACCTTTTAAAGTATGCGCATCATCCGTTTCCGCAGGCATAAAAGCATCGTAATAATCCGCTCTTCTGTCAGGATCCTCAGCCCATTTAAACGGATTGAATCTTCCGTTAATAACGGATGGGAACGGCGGCAGTTTTTTATAGGTTTCATAGTTTTGCTTTCTCGCTTGAATCGACGCAACCGCCGGCTCTTTCCCCGCGAGCAGATCGGTTATTTCATGCAGATACAGAAAGAAAATATCGTCCTTCATGCCGGTCATTTCCGCCGCTCTGAGCGCGAATGCTCTGGCTGTCCGGTACACCCTGACAAATTCGGATCTGGTTGTTTCTCTCATATTCGCGTATTCTGACGCTTTTTCCATTTTGGCTTTGAGCCATTTGACCTTATGAGGAAACTTTTTTTCAAATCTTCGGAAGGCCTGTTCATGCGCCCGCTGCTGTTTCAAAAGCAGTTGTTCGGCATCAATACCCGACTCCTTGTGTTCTTTGATCTGCTTCGTCAGCCAATCCCGGTTTTCTCCCGGATGCGGTATGGAAAGTTCGTATTCATGCGGACCACGGTGGCCTTGGTTCCTGAGATATTCTTCCTCGCTCATACGGCCTTTCATGACTTGATCAATGCCGATAATCGGCTCCAGGCTGGCCAGTCCGCCTTTTCCCCTCAGATTGGAAAGCAGGAGATTCGCATCTTCTATGCCTGCGAGTTTTGTTAATTGAGAGGTTAACGACGAAGAGGATTGCGCAGAATCACGCCCGCCGGATATTAACGCAAACCACGCGTTGCATAAATACGGATAGATCTCATTGTTCCATATCGCTAATAATGCCCGCTCCGTTTCGGCGCGTTTCAGCTTTTCTTCAATATTCCGGCACCACTCCGGCGATTCGTCCAAGTAGGAGGACATGTTTTTTTTCGCTTGCTTCATTTTCGACAGATACGGTTTCAGTTTTTTCGGGATGATTTTCAAAAGTTCATACTTTGAGAACGGATATAAAGGAATCTTCATTTCCGCCGGGATTTCTCCCAATGTATCGCTCATCATTTTTCCAATTTTTCCGCCTTTCGGATTCAGACCGAAAGCGGCGAGAACGGAAAGAGGCTGGCTCATATTGTTATAGGCTCTGCCGCAAATATTGCCGGACCAGACATAATAGCCCGGAATGATGCCTGACTCTTCATCCAGATTCCGGAGGAGCGACCATGTCAGCGGCGTCATCACATCGGGAATCGCTTCTCCTATATTGGTGTTTGTCCATAAAAAATCACCGCTGAAAGAATCATTCCATTCATAGGTTTCCAGATTTCCGGCTTGTAAGGTCGTAATCGGGCGGGATTGAAGAATATACAATGTCCCGCCCGCGGCGGCCCATTCAATATCCTGCGGCCCTCCAAGATCTTTTTCCAGCTTTTTCGCCAGTTTATAGAGCTTTGACGCATATTTGCGAAATTCCCCGGGGCCGTCATATTTTTTCTTGGGCCGTGCCAGTTTAAAAGAATAGGCATCGGCTTCCCCGGAAACGAGCTGCTCCCCGAGACCGTAGACGTAATTGCCTGTCATCTCCCGCCTGCTCCCCGTAATCGGATCTGCGGTAAACAGCACTCCGGATATCTCAGACGGTATCATCAGCTGGATGACGATTGCGATTTCATGCTCATCTTCCATTCCCTGAACGGCGCTGTACGCTTTTACTCTTTCTGACTGTACCGACCGGCGAACTTCATCAATCGCCCTGGACATGTCTTGATCTGTTTTGACATTCAACACCGTATCGAATTCTCCGGCGAAGGAAGCCTGAGCGGAATCCTCGCTCAGCGCGGATGAGCGTACGGCAAACAACGCAGCTGCATGGCGGCTGCGGATGGAATTCACATATTGATCAACAGCCTCTCTCGCCTGATGGCGGAGCTGTCCGTCCTGAAAGGCTGACGGCAAAATCACAAACCCTTCAGGCACAGGGTACCCGCTTTGATACATTTTAGAGAGAATGCTTCCTTTTCCTCCCGCAAAGGAATAAAGTTCGGCCGGAAGTTCTCCGAATGTTTTGACACAGTCATTCATAATGTCCCCGCTCCTTTTTAGTCGTTCATCCAAGCTCACAGTTTTTCTCTTTTTCACTTTTTTTGAAAGTATTTCCTATAAGTATACAATATATCGGTCTTCACAAGGGAGAAAATCAATGGCGTTATTTTGTCATAAATGCATCCGTCAAAACAGCCGCAGGCGGGGGCTTTGTTTGCAGGATGTACAACTATCCGTCCTCGTGCAGGATAAAGCGGACCCGTATCAAAAAGGCGGCCGAAACGCCGCCTTTTTTTCAGACTGTGCGGCCTTGATGCGCCGCCGTATTTCTTTTGGTCTGCTTGGGCTGATACACTTTCCCGACAAACAGGTATCCGTATCTGAAATGGTTGCACCCCCAAGATACGAAAATGGGACCGAACGTGCAGATCAAAAATAAAAGAAGGATGGCAGCCGCTAAAGGCATTGACCGCAAATAGCCTTCCAGAAGATATCCGCTGATTAAAAAGTAGGAGTGCAGCAGATAGATTGAAAACGAATAGTTGCTGATCATCATCACAATCGCGGGCACTTTTTTTGAGCTTTGAAAACAGATGAAAACACAGAAAGATCATACTGACCGCGTAAATCATAATATCCGGACGCTTAGAGGAAATGGAGCCGCCGCTGATATATGAAACGGCCACAATCAATATTGCCGATACGGCCGCACTGAAGTAAACCGCATAACGGTACTGATTGATGAGCGATAAAAAACGCGGATATTCCTTTCCGCAATAAAATGCCAGACAGAAATAAAACACCCAGCCCGGAAACGGAACCCAAAAGAACGGAAAAATAGAATCAAGCCCCGATGATGCCGGCGGATGAAAGATCGAAAAGTAAGCCAGATAGACGGCGTTGATGATAAACGAAACAGACAGCACCCACACTGGGGATGTGTTGTTCAGCCAGCGGTGCAGCAGCATATGGAGAATGTAAAATTGAAAGATCACAAGAATGAAGTAGCCGATGAAGTTTCCTAAAAACACATTTTCTAAAAATTTACCGATCACTGAAACGAATCCGGCTCCTTCTTCCGCCACGCTTTTCATTAAAATGGCATCCACCGCGGCAATAAACAGAAACGGCACGAAAATGACTTTGCCCCTTTTCTTTAAAAAACCCGCTGGAACGCCTTTCGGGTATGACCTGGCAAGCAGAAATTCCGAAATAAAGATAAACGCCGGCGTGCTGAACATCAACAGGGTCCGAAAGGCATCAACCGTATGGGCGGCACTGGCTAAGGACTCTTCCTGAATCATCAGCACCATTGAAACTGCGTGAAGCAGAACGACACTTAAACAGGACAGGCAGCGAATTACGAAAATTTCTTTTATCTGCATGCGGCCGCTCCTTTTTCACAAGCGCGCCGGACTTTGGCGTATGCTTGGCGCAGCCATTTTTCCCGCAGTTCGGGTGTGCTCGTTCTGACGACAGAAAAAAGGTTCCGCTCGGCTTTTTGAATGCCGCAAAATTGCAGAATGCCTTTTTTCAGCGTAATCCAGTCCGAGTTTTTCCGGAACCACTTTAAGTACCAGCCCGGGGAGTCCGCCGTATAAAAGACCTGTGCCGTCTCTGCCCGGAGCAGTCCTTTTACGCGGCCGTTTTCATATGTGTAGGCTTCTCCGGCGACAAGCACTCTGTCAAAAAAGCCTTTCATAATCGCCGGAACGCCTCCCCACCACAGCGGGTAGATGAAAATGAGATGATCCGCTTCTTTCATCAGTTTCCGGTATTTCTTCGTTTCAGCGTCCCGGTTCATGTCAGAGCGCTTTTTTTCGCCGCCGTACTTCAGCACGGGATCAAATTGATCGGCGTATAAATCAATGACCGTATAGCTTTGGCCGCTGTCCTTTAAAGCCATGGCGACGTATTTTACGAGAGCCGCATTGAAACTGTTCTCATCCGGGTTTGCATACACAATCACCGTCTTCATATGTCCCTCCCAGTATTTATTAATTTTTACAATGATTATATCATGATGTCATATGAATGAGGCAAAGACACGAGAAAGGCTTTTTCCAGTTCTGCTGCCGTTTCGATAACCCCTTGCTGCAAATTTTCGCTGATTTTGCCGCCGCAGATCCAATGACAAGCATCCGGCGCTTCTGCGTTTTTGAGCGGCCGTATGGTATACTAGCTGTCAAATGAATGGGCTTGGAGGACAACATGAGAATTTTAAAGTACGCGATTTTAGGGCTTTTGCGAAAAGGCGAATTGAGCGGATATGATATATCGAGCTATTTTAAGGAAGAGCTCGGCCAGTTTTGGAGCGCAAAGCACAGCCAGATTTATCCGGAATTAAAAAAACTGACGGCTGAGGGATTTATTACGTTTCGCACTGCGATTCAAGGAACGAAGCTTGAGAAAAAAATGTACACGCTGACTGACAAGGGAGAGCTGGAGCTTGCTGCCTGGCTGACGAAAAAAGACCCGATTCCGGAAACGGTGAAGGATGAATTTATGCTGAAGGCTTATTTCATCTCAGCTTTGACGCAGGAAGAAGCTGATGAGCTATTCACCGATCAGCTCGTAAAACGGAAGGAGAAATTGTCCGATCTGGAAAACAGTTATCAAGAACTGATGACATCGTCGGCGGAGGCGGATTCATTTTCTTCTCCTGATTTCGGCCATTATCTCGTGCTGACAAAAGCGCTTGAGCGGGAACGGAATTATATTTCCTGGCTTGAAGATATTTTGGCTCTCATCAAAAAAGCATAAACAAAACGGGGCGGCTCTGTATCTGCAGGCCGCCTGTTTACGTTCTGAGAACCGCATTGATAAACGAATCAGCCATTAAAATAAGAAAAAGCAGACTGAAATAAACAATTGAATAAAAAAACATCCCCTTCGACCATTGCGTGTCATCCGCCGCGTGAAAGCCTTTGACGCTCCGGTACAGCCAGATGGCCCCGAGCAGGAGAGCGATTGCGGTATAAAACGGGCTGACCTCTATATAAAGAGGAACGAGCAGCGAAACCGCAGTCAGAACGGCGATATAGCGCAGCATTTTTATTTTTGTGACGCGATTGCCTTTTATGATCGGCAAAAGCGGAATGCCGGCGGCACGATACTCTTCCTTTCGCCTGATTCCGATCGCCCAGAAATGCGGCGGCTGCCACAAAAACATAATCGCGAATAACAAAATCGCGGGCATATCAATGTACCCGGCCAGCGCGCAATAACCGATTAAAGGCGGAGCCGCCCCCGGAAAGCTGCCGACAAATGTGCTCCAGACGGATTGTCTTTTAAACCAAAGCGTATAAACGACGGCATACAGCAAAAATGCAAGCAGGCCAAGAACGGCGGTCAGTACATTAAGCGAAGCAAGCATGATGAATCCGCATGCGCCGAGACATGTGCCGTACAGGATCATGACCGTCGGCGGTATTTTTCCCGTGACGCTGGCGCGGGTGCGGGTTCGCGCCATCTTTGCGTCCATGCCGCGGTCAAAGAAGTTATTAAAAACAGTGCTTGACGCCATGACTAACGCCGTTCCGATCATGGCAACCGCCATGGCGGCAAATATACCGGGCCCTCCGCCCGTCCTTTCCGACTGAAGCCATGCGATCCAAAATCCGCCCAATGCGGCGAGTGAATTTGAGATGATAATCCCCGGTTTGGCAAGAATGATAAAGTCCTTGACCGTCATCCGGTTTCCGTTATGCTTCATAGACTGTTCCGTCTGTGCTGCATTTGAATTCATTTGTTGAGGTTCTCCTTTTTCAGCTTATCATATCAGGAAGAATCAGGAAGCACAATTTATTTTGGGCATTTTTCACACAATTGTAAATTGTATATGAAAAGCCGCATCTTGTGACCGGATGCGGCTTTTCCCTTTTTCTATTCAAAGTCTGCCCATACTGCTCCCTGATCCGCCGACGGACACCATTTTCAATTCAGCGGATGCCCTGAGCCCGGGCCGGCGATGGCGGGCTCCACTCGTCATTTTTGCGCCTCACTGAGATGTTCGCTCTCTTCAGTCACACAAAAGCCGGGTGTATATTGCAAATCGACGTTCTTCTTTCCCGAGCCTTTAGAAAAATAAAAACCCTTGCCGGTGAGACGGCAAGGGTTGTTTCTTACAGTGTAAATGCGATATCCGTCCCTGATACAGGATCTTTGACGAATACGCCCTCTTCTTTTTCTTCGATCTCAAAGCCGGCATCGGTCAGCGCTTTTGTCACACGTGACAGCTCTTTTTGATGCGGCAGCGCGATGGTGTAATAATCCAGCCCGCTTGCATTTCCCGGTTTCGGCGGCGCATGTTTTCCGGCCCATATATTCAGACCGATGTGATGGTGATACCCTCCCGCTGAAACAAACAGAGCGGACATGCCCGCGTAATTGCCGACAATGTCAAAACCGAGGATATCGGTGTAAAACGCTTTGGCTTCCTGTAAATCCGTCACATGAAGATGGATGTGACCGATTACGGTTCCTTCCGGGAGACGGCTTTTCCGTTCAGCTCCGGCTTCTTCCAAAAGCCCGTCCACATCGACGGGCGCCGTTTGCATGACATAATTGCCCTCTGCATCCCGGCGCCACGTGCTGCGGGGACGATCGGCGTATATTTCAATGCCGTTTCCGTCCGGATCAGACAGGTAAAGAGCCTCACTGACTGCGTGATCCCCCTGACCGAGCGCGATGCCGTTTTCAATCAGCCTGGCCAATGCGATGCCGAGTTCTTTCCGGTCAGGCAGAAGTATCGCGAAATGGTAAAGGCCGGTGACAGACCGCTCCGGCAGAACGACGGCGCTTGGATTTTCTTCAAGCACCAGCAGGACGCGTTTTCCGTCTGCTGACAGTTCTGCGGAACGATCGGTTTGCGAGATGACTTGAAGGCCGATCACATTTTGGTAAAAGCCGAGCGACCGTTCCATATTTTTAATGGTCAATTTGACATAACCGATTGCCGTATCTTGATGAATGCCGGTCATTTGAACGCCTTCTTTCTTATGCTGAAAAAGTTTCTCCCTTTTTTGATTTGAAAAGGAGCTGATCCAATGAAAGCAGTCGGCTTCCTGAAAGCGCTAAGTGAATTGACGCAACCAGTAAGATGAAATCAAATTCCGATCCGCCCATAAATGGTGAGGAAAGCTTCGCCGTGAAGATGGCGCCGACTAATGTGAGGGCAAACAGAACGCCGATTATGCGCGTCGCCAAACCGAAAAAGATCAGAACCCCGCCGACAAGCTCAATCGTCGCGATGACGTAGACCATAAAGGCCGGAAGCCCGATGCTCTGGAAAAATTGCGTAGTTCCTTCCAACCCTTGAAACTTGGATAAACCGTGAACAAAAAAGATAATACCTGTTACAACCCTTAAAAGCAGTGTTCCTGTTTCGAATGATTTATTCATAAAATCCTCCTTGAAAATTATTATCACTTACTTTATGTAAGCTAGTATATATACATAACTTATTTACGTCAAGTAATTTTGTTACATTTAACGAAAATAACTTAAAAGTACTATTTGTCTTCGCAAAAAAAGACCTCCGCACTCTGTCGGAGGTCTTTTTCCCTATCTATGATTCCCGGAACTGGCTTTCATATAATTCCCGGTAAAACCCGTTCTGGCTGAGCAGTTCGGCATGGGTTCCTTTTTCAGCCATTTCGCCGTCTTTCAGCACAAGAATCTGATCGGCTTTTTGAATCGTGTTCAGTCTGTGAGCGATGATGACGCTTGTTCTGCCCGCCATTAAACGGCCGAGCGCTTCTTGTATTTTCACTTCCGTCACCGTATCAATGTTGCTCGTCGCTTCATCCAAAATGAGCAGCACCGGGTCCGCCAGCACAGCTCTCGCGATGGAAATAAGCTGTTTTTGTCCTTGGCTGATGCCCGCGCCGTTTTGGGTAAGGACGGTATCGTAGCCTTTCGGGAGCCGTTGGATGAATCCGTGGGCATTGGCGGCTTTTGCTGCTGCCTCCACCTCTTGGTCAGATGCATCCAGACGGCCGTAACGGATATTTTCCCTGATGGTGCCCTGAAAGAGAAAGGAATCCTGCAGGACAAACCCCATGTTTTTCTCAGACTGGATCTCGTCAGTTTTTTGATGTCCGTTCCGTCGATGAGGATTTTTCCGTTATTCGGCTCGTAAAAACGGGCGATCAGGCTCGTAACGGTCGTTTTACCCGCTCCGGTCGGTCCGACGAAGGCGATTGACTGTCCTTTCGGAACGCTGAAGGACAGATGTTTTAAGATCAGGCTGTCTTCCTGATAGCCGAAGGAGACATCTCGGAATTCAATCTCTCCCGTTTTGATCGGCTGGTGCGTCGCATGCTCTTCATCTTCCCGCTCCTCTTTTTCATCCAGCACGTCAAACACCCGTTCAGCCCCGGCGATGGCCGATAACATCGTATTGAACTGATTGGCTAAATCATTTAAAGGGCGCGTGAACTGCCGCGAGTATTCTGCGAATACGACGATGGAGCCGATCGAAATCCACCCCTTCAGCGCAAACAGCCCGCCGACCGCCGCTATAATCGTAAAGCTTAAATTGTTTAAAGAATTCATGACTTTCGGAATGAATCCCGAAATTGTCTGCGCCCAAAACCCTGATGATTGTAACGCCGCGTTTTTTTCTAAAAATTGCTCCATGACGCGGTCTTCCCTCGAATAGGCTTTAATGACCTTCGCTCCTGATATCGACTCTTCAATAAAACCGTTCAGCTCGCCGAGGTTTTTCTGCTGCTGCTTAAACAGGAGTCCCGTCCGGTTGGTGATCCATTTAATGCTCAAAAGCATGATCGGAATAATCAAAAGCGTGATCAATGTTAAAAGCGGGCTCATGTACAGCATGACGGCGATTGTGCCGACGAATGTAATGACGCTCGACAGCACTTGAATGACGGATGTATTTAAAGTGGAGCTGACATTTTCGATATCATTGGTAACCCGGCTCATCAAGTCGCCGAGGCGCTGTTTATCAAAAAACGGTATCGGCAGCTCATGCAGATGGGTGAACAGTTCGCTCCGCATTTTAAACACGGTGCTTTGCGAGATATTGATCATCCAATAGTTTTGAAACCATAAGGACAATGATTGCACGAGGTAAATCCCAAACAGTATGAACAGTACACCCGCCAATCCGTCCATCGTCCGTCCGACGATAAAATGATCAATTGCTTTCCCGATGACGAACGGTCCGAGCAGGCCGAATATGGCGCTTATGACTACCATGATGATCACAAGGGTTAAAAGCCCTTTTTTCTCGGCTACATACGACCAGATTCTGCGCAGCGTGCCTTTTGTATCTTTTGCTTTCGCGCGTTTTCTGCCGCCTTCATTTGGTTTGAGCGGTATTTTCGGATATCGGAAAGGTTTACGAATGTCTTTCTCCACTGTCAGCTCCCTCCTTTCCGAATTGTGATTCATAAATCTGCCGGTACAGATGAGACTGTGCCATCAGCTCTTTGTGCGTGCCTTTTGCAAGCAGTTCGCCGTCTTCAAGCAATAAGATGGTGTCAGCCTTCATCGCGGTTGTTATTTTTTGCGTAATAATCAGTGTCGTGCATTCATAGGATCTGATCGCTTGTAAAAGCTTCGCTTCCGTTTGAAGATCCAGCGCGCTCGTACTGTCATCTAACAGCAGGAGGGACGGCTTCCTGATAAAAGCGCGCGCGATGGAAATCCGCTGCTTCTGCCCGCCTGACAAATTGACGCCCCGCTGTCCCAGCACCGTGTCGTATCCGTTTGACAGCTTCATAATCGTGTCATGGATTTGCGCGTCTTTGGCCGCTTCCATTACTTCATCTAGTGAAGCATCCTCCCGTCCCCAGGCGATATTTTCACGGATTGTGCCCGAAAACAGAAGCACTTCCTGCGGCACATAGCCGATTTCCCTGCGCAGCCCGCAAGCGGAGAATTCACCGATCGGTTTGCCGTCTATGAAAATACTGCCCGAATCAGCCGTGTACAGGCGCGGAATCAGCTGAAAAAGCGTTGATTTCCCTGAACCTGTCGCGCCCATAATGGCAACCGTTTCTCTCGGGCTGGCAGAAAAGGACACGTGATGCAGCGCGTCTTTTTCCATGTCCGGATAGCGGAAGGACACTTCGCGAAACTCAATCCCGCCTGCAAGCGCCCGTGCCGGGTCGTGCCCCGTTCCCTCGCCGCCTTCTGTTTCCAGCACCTCACCGATTCTTTCCCCGGAAGCCTTCGCCCGGGAAAATACCATGATGAGAAAAGGAAGGACGGACAGCGCGCCTGTAATCCGCGTCGCATAGTTAATGACGGAAACGACATCGCCGACCTGCGCTCCGCCCTGAGCAATGCTTTTGGCGCCGAACCATAAGATAAACAAAATGCAGCTGTTCATCAACAGCATTAAAATCGGCATCGCCGCTTCCACGAGACGAAAAGCGGAAACCGTTTTTTCCATCAGCTTCGTATTCGATTTCAAAAAACGTTTCACTTCGTGGTTTGCACGGAGGAGCGCTTTAATCAGTTTGATCGCCGTCAGGTTTTCCTGCATGATCGTGTTGACCTGATCAAGCCGCTTTTGCACGGACCGAAACAGCGCGCCGCCTCTTTTCAGCACCCACAGCAAAAACAAAAGCAAAATCGGCACCGTGATCAGCAGAAAAAACCCGAGTTTCGCATTGACGGTCAGCGAGAGAATAATGCCGCCCGCGATCATTAACGGCGCCCTGAGCATAAACCGGAGACTCATGAAAAGCATATTCTGGACCTGTGTCACATCGTTTGTCAGCCGGGTGATAAACGATGTGGATGAGAATTGCGCAAACGTCGAATAAGAGAAGGATTGAATTTTTTGAAAAATCCCTTTTCGCGTATCATACGCATAGCTCTGGCTGATGTGGGCGGAGTAGAATGAATTTAAAATTCCCGATGCGAATGAAACAGCGGTCAGTCCGATCATCACGCCGCCCCACAGCCAAACCGTACCGAGATCCTGCTTTAAAATTCCTTCGTCAATGATTTTCCCGATCAGCAGGGGCTGTATCAGCTCTACCGCAAGCTCGATGAGCATGAAAAACAGAGCGATTCCCGCCAAAAGGGAATACGGTTTTACATATGATAAAGCCTTTGACATGTGTAAGCCTCCAAATCCTTTGTTCAATATTATTATTTTATGCCTTTCCGGCAAATGAATAAAGAAATTTGGTGTGCCGTTTTTTTAATAATCTGCGAAAAAGATAAAACCTTCCCGGGGAGGGGAAGGTTTTGACCTTATTGATCCAATTGCTGTTCAATGCGCTCCCGCATTTGCGGAACGCCTAATCCGACAATGACCTGAAGCGCCCTGCCTTTTCTGACGACGCCATGGGCTCCCAGCTCTCTGAAATCGGCGTCACTTTTGACCTTTGATTCATCAGCGACAGTAACGCGGAGACGGGTGGCGCAATTGGTGACCTCCGTAATATTGTCCTTTCCGCCCAGCGCTTCAATATACAAAGCGGCTGTATCCCGCTGTGTTTCGTCTGCCGCGGCTGTTTCTTTTGAAGCCTGCTTCCGTTCTCTGTACTCCTTTTTCGAATAAAGCTTTGTTTCCTGCCCTTCCTCTTTTTCTCTGCCCGGTGTGGCGATGTTGAATTTGAGAATGAGGAAACGGAATACAAAAAAGTAAACAGCGGTAAAACACAGCCCGATGATGATCTGGTATACATACGTCAAGCCGTGGCTTGACGCCAGCGGGATCCAGTTCAAGGTCGCAGCTTCGATCAAACCGCCTCCCATATTTCCGACGACGCCGGCCATATACATGACGGTTGCCATGGAAGCGGCAAGCAAAGCATGAACCGCAAATAAAAACGGCGAGATAAAAAGGAATGTAAATTCAATCGGCTCTGTAATCCCTGCGACAATGGACGTCAAGGTGACCGGGATCAAAAGGCCGGCGACGATTTTTTTCTTTTCCTTTGAAGCTGTGGCGTAAAAAGCGAGCGCGATTCCCGGAATGCCGAAGATTTTCGAGTTGCCGTGAAGCGCGAAGCCCCCCTGCGGGAACAATTCTTTCAGCGGTTTGACGCTTTGAGAGTATTCCCCGAGATGCTGAGCCCAATAGGTGACGATACCGCCTTCAGCCACAGCCGGACCGTAAATAAACGGCGAGTAAATAAAATGATGCAGGCCGGTCGGAATTAAAATCCGCTCCAGGAATGTGTAAATCCACACGCCGATCGCCCCGGAAGAAACGAGAAAACTTTGCAGCGAGCCGATTCCGGACTGAACCATCGGCCATACGTATGCCACCGCAAGTGAAATCGGTATCATAATGAAGAAAGAAATGATTACGATGTATGAAGAGCCTTGAAAAATCCCCAGAAAATCCGGCAGTTTTTTATCAAAATAACGATTGTGCAAATACACGACAATAGATGAAATAAAGATGGCGCCGATAATATTCGTATCAAGCGTTTTGATGCCGGCGATCATCGTCAGCCCGCTCGTTCCGCCGGCTTCCTGAGTCATATCGACATGAAAAGCCCCGCCCCAAACCGTCAGAATCGCATTGATAAAGTAATTGAATGTAAGATAAACTGTAAGCGCTTCCAAACAAGCCCGCGCCTGCGCTTTTTTCGCTAAGGCGACAGGTATGCCGATCGCAAACAGGAGCGGCATCTGATTAAAGACGGTCCAGCCGCCCTGTTCAATGACGTACCAGCATTGATACCAAAGCCCGTCAGGATCAGCCAGCGGCCCCATCAGCGTTTTATTTTTAAACAGCGTGCTCAGACCGACAATAATACCGGAAAATGCAAATAATAAAACAGGCACAAACATCGCGCTGCCGAAGCGCTGGACTTTTTGCATCATTTCACGTGACCTCCCGCTATTTATCAAAATTTTCGAGCTCTTTATAATCAACATATGCACGGAATAATGCTTCGCCCACCAGAAAAAACGGGGCAAATGCGACGATTTCCGTTTTATCGCTTAACGTCACCGGCTTGCTGGTCGCATAAAGATTATACGGCGTCGTTTGCGCCAGGACGTTGTTTTTCAGATTGGTGATTGAAATAAACGGAACTCCCTTTGCGGACAGGGTCCTTACCTGCGGAATTAATTCGGGTGTTTCGCCTGATAAAGAAATAATGATGAATACGTCATCAACCTTAAAATCATCACACATGATATCAAACTCTGTGATGTCCTGAATTAAAATCAGATACTTCCGCCGGGATACAAACATCCGCTGCAGCTCGCGGGCGCACACCCTCTGAGCCGTCCCCGATCCGTAAACGAAAATCCGTTTTGCTTCATCTATCAGCCGGCACATCTCCGTCATATCTTTTGACTTCACGTATTTTACATTGGCTTCAATATCATCCAGCAGCTTTTCAAACGTCATATTCTCGCCCTCTTCAGGCTGATCCTCCCATTTCAGAAAAACACGGAATTCACTATAGCCGCTGAAGCCCAGTTTTTGGGCGAGCCGCAGGATGGAAGACCGAGAGACATTACAGACTTTCGCCATGTCATTGATACCGAGATGGTAGCACGTATGCTTATGATTCAATATATATTTTAAAATATAAAAATCGTTGTCATTTAATTTCGCGTAATGCTGATTAACCAGTTCTTCAAGACTCATCCCAAAAATCCCCCCGTTTTCTTTCTATTATATAGAATAACAGATAAAGAAAACGGGGAAGATTGTCATCAGGAAATAGGAGACGGGCTTACATCAAGCTCAGGCCAGTAGTCCTTATTAGCCTCCATCAGATCTTCAAGAATCAGTCTTGCCACACGGGCATTCGGCACTGTTTTTGACAGGATCAGCGCCTGCCACAGCTTTTGAAATGACCGCTCTTCCCACGCTTCAGCCGTCAGTTTTTCGACAGACACCTGCTGTTCCATCAGGCCTTTTTGAAATTGCGGTATGTTCCCGACTGAGAGCGGTTCCGGTCCGTTTGAACCTACGAGACAAGGAATCTCAACCATGGCTGACGGATCAAAGTTTGCGATCGCGCCGTTATTTTCAACGATTAACAGCATTCTCTCCCCTGTGTTGTAAGCGATGGCCCGGGCAAGATCGACGATATAGGAAGCATGATCATCAATTTTAATTTCACTCTTCTCCGATGATTGTTCGCGCGTAATCATATCGCATTGGCTGAAAATGAAAGCTTCCCGCCCTTCCATGACTTCGTTGGCTCTCGTATGGTTCGGATTTGATTTTTTCACCATATCATCCGGGAATAAGTAATATTGCAGATATGTGTTCGGAAGCGTATCCGGATCAGCCGCCTGTACGTCGCGCGCTTTTTTGAATGTGTCATTCCAGCTTGCTTCAGTCTGTTCGGCCTCCGTCTTCGGAACGTAGCCGTATTCACGGACATGCTCTTTCAGCTTCGGCATTAAATCATTGCCCTCTCGATCGGTGATGGACGTCCACCAGCCAAAGTGGTTCAAGCCGTAGTAACGGACGTTCATTTCTTTTCGTGAAGATAATCCGAGGATGTTCGCCATGCGATCCTCAATTCCGACCGGCATGTCGCAGATGTTCAATATTTTTGAATTCGGTCTGAGGCGCCGTGTAGCTTCGGCCACAATCGCCGCCGGATTGGAGTAATTCAGCATCCATGCGTCAGGCGAGTACGTTTCCATATAATCAAGAATCTCCAGAACACCGCCGATAGAGCGCATGCCGTATGCGATTCCGCCCGGCCCGCATGTTTCCTGGCCGACCACGCCGTACTTCAGCGGGATTTGTTCATCGAGCGCGCGCATCGCATATTTTCCGACGCGGATATGCGCCATGACGAAGTCAACATCCGTAAAAGCCGTCTCTGGGTCATCAGTCGCCAAAAATTCAATGTCCGGCGCTTTTTCTTTTATGAATACCTCACACGCACCCGCAATCCGCTCCTGCCTTTCTTTATCATTGTCATAAAGTTTCAGCTTTCTGATCGGAAACTCTTCCAGGTGATTCAAAAGCATTAATACAATTCCGGGGGTAAATGTGCTGCCGCCGCCTGCAATAACGATTGAGAATGATTTGTCTGTCATGTGAAGCCCTCCTCTGATAACGTTTACATTTTATTTATATCATGAGAAGCTCCGATCTGTACCGGGTTTGGAGGAGTTAGATCATTTGATCATTTTTAGTTATTTTTCTCAAAAAGCGGGAAAGTTCCCACAGGTACGAAAAAGGCCTGCTGTCATCAGCAGACCCCTTCTCAAAAATGCTCTTGTAAATCAGAAAGCAGCACTTCCTGCTCAAATTGTGGATTTCCGATCGGAAAAATCCTGGCTGTTTCCTTGTCTTCGTTGACATGCTGAATATAAATCGGGACTCCTTCATACGTCACATACGCCATGGCGGCGGATTCCGAAATGTCTTTCGCACGCTGTGTATTCACGTCTCAAACCTCCTTTAGGCCTCACACATAACGTGTCCGGCAGCCAAGAGAAGTATGCTTGTTTCTTACAATTGTCCGGCGGTGAGTTTGAATTTTTTGAGGCGTTTGTAAAACGTGCTCCGCGGGATTCCGGCCATTTTGGCAGCCAGCGTGACATTCCCCTTCGCTGATTCAAGCGCGTTTACGATGATGTTTTTCTGAATGTGTTCCCGGATGGAGACAGGGGACGCTTCTTCCTGTTCATAAGACTCGGCCGCCTCTTTAAGACCTGACGCTTCAAGCAGGGCTGCAATGGGGCGCCCTGACAGCCGTCCGTCCGGGAACATGACGGAAAGACGTTCAAATACATTAAACAATTCCCTGATATTCCCCGGCCATTTCCGGCTCTTTAATAGGTCTAAAAAGTCATCAGGAAGCTCCCCCCGCCAGCCGCGATTTCGCTGAAATTCAAGGAAGAGGCCGGGAATGTCTTCGGTGCGTTCTCTTAATGGAGGGAGGTGGATCGGACAGACGTGAAGCCGGTAAAATAAATCTTCTCTCAGCTTTTTGCATTCGACAAGCTGTCTCAGATCAGTGTGGGTGGCAGTGATGATTCTGATGTCAACGGGAATCTCTTTTGTCCCGCCGACCGGGGTGACTTTCCGTTCCTGCAGCACCCGTAACAGAGCGACCTGCATGGAGTGTGATATTTCTCCGATTTCATCGAGGAAAAGCGTGCCTTTATCGGCTTTTTGCAAAGCGCCGTTATGTCCTTTCCGTTTGGCCCCGGTGAAGGCGCCTTCCGAGTAGCCGAACAGTTCGCTTTCAATCAGCTTTTCAGGAACCGCTCCGCAGTTGACAGCGATAAACGGGCCGTTTTTCCTGGAGCTGTTGTTGTGAATCGCCCGGGCGGCAATCTCCTTTCCCGTCCCGGTTTCTCCCGTAAGACAAACGGTTGCGTCCGTTCGGGCGACAAGCTCCAGCTGCTGGAGCATATGTCGGGATGACGGGCTTTTGCCTGCCGCACCATGAAATATAAACGACGGCTTTTCTTCTCGTTTGGATAAGTAAATGCATGAGAAGCCGTTCTCCTCCCGCTTCGTCTGCTTGATATGATAGCCCTGTTCCTCAAGCTCGCGCAGCATATGTCCGGTAAAATGCTGAACGGGACGGCTTGCAGCGATAACCCGGCTCATTTCATTGCAAAGCACGATCGGATCGTGAGACCGGGTAAGCCCGGCGAATTTGCTGATCATGTCAAGTTCTGTCATTTTGATCTTTAGGGCAAGCTCCCGTTCCGCCGTATAAGCGATGGAGGAGGCAATTCCGAGCATAAAAGGCTGAGCGCGGGCGGCGGGGCAGGAAATATCAATGACACCCGCCAGCCGCCCGTCTTCATAACGGATGGGCGCGGCGGAACAGCTCCATTGATGAGAAGCGAGCGAATAATGTTCAGAGCCGTGTATCATGACCGGTTCATTTGTATAAAGAGCCGTCCCGATCGCATTCGTGCCGACGGCCGTTTCCGTCCAGCGGGCGCCTTTTAAGAAATTGATGCGGTTCGCTTCATGAATGGTGCGCGGGTGGCCGTCAACTGAATGGACAACGCCGTCAGAATCAATCAGAAGAACCATCATTTCCATTTCCCGCATCGCCGTTTTCATTCTTTCTGCATACGGCGTTGAGGCTGCTAAAAATAACGCATGCTTTTCGGCCTGCCTTTCTAAATGATCTGCCGGCATTACATTCGGTCCCTTTTCAAGATAAGGGTTGACGTCGGCTTTTTTGCAGCGGTGCCATGAGGAAGCCACCCGCTTCTGAATACGGGATTCATCGAGCACGCCTTCTTTCACAAAACGCTTCCAGGTTTTAAAATCATTCCGAATGACATTCATTGTATTTGCTCCCCCCTGTTCAGACCATCTTTTCATATATTGTAGGGGAAAAGTAAAGCGCTTTCAACGAAAAATACCCCTTCTCATCTGAGAAAGGGTATTCCGGTTATACGGAATGCACCGCAAGTCCTGTGACATTCAGCAGGGCTTCCTGAAGCGTTTCTGACAGAGTCGGATGCGCCGCGATAAAGTGCTCCGACATATCCGCCGTCATTTCACCGTTCATCATCATGACCGCCTGACCGATCAATTCCGTCACGTCCGGCCCGATCATTGACACGCCGACGATTTCTCCGAATTCCGGTTCGGCAATGATTTTCATTTTGCCGCCGTACTGATGCTTAATTAACGCTTTTCCGTTAGCAGAAAATGAGCATTCTCCGATTTTCACATCTCCGTATGTCTCTCTCGCCTGTGTTTCCGTCAGCCCGACAGCTGCCATTTCCGGCGATGTATAAATACAGCGGGGCACCGCCCGCATATTGACTTTGCTATCCTTTCCCGAGGCATGCGCGGCGGCTGTGATTCCTTCATGAATGGCGGCATGCGCGAGCTGCATCCCTCCGGCCGCATCGCCGCACGCATATATATGAGGCACATTGGTCTGCATATGGTCATTGACTTCAATGCCGCGCGGAGAATACCGGATGCCGGCCTGCTCCAGATTCAGGCCTTGCAAACGCGGCTTTCTGCCGATTGCAACCAAAATGTGATCAACCTGAGCCTCAATTTCTTTTCCGTCTTTTGTCCACACGGCGGTTTTCTTTTCTTTGTCAATCCGCTGAAGGGCGGCTTTTGTCTGAATATCAGCCCCGCTGTCTCTTAAAGAGTCTTCGAAAGCGGCGGCGATTTCCCCGTCTTCTGCCGGGAGCAGCCGGTCAGCCGATTCAATCACCGTCACTTTCGTTTTAAACCGGCTGAATAAAGAGGCAAATTCGCAGCCGATCACACCTCCCCCGACAATGAGCAGAGACGAAGGGATTTTCAGTAAAGAAAGCGCATCTTTGCTGTCGATCACCCAATCGCCGTCAAATGGGGCAAACGGCAGCTCCGCCGGTTCAGATCCGGATGCAATCAATATCCAGTCCGCTTCCAGAATGTCTTTTGCGCCTCCCTCACCTTCAACAAGTAATGTCTGCTCTGTGAGAAATGAAGCTGTCCCGCTGATGACTTTAATCTGATTTGCTTTCATTAAGTATTGAATTCCCTGCACGAGCTGGCTGACGATTTGCCGTTTGCGCCCCTGCATGCGGTTCCAATTGAGTGTAATGTTTTGCGGCAGTTCGATGCCGAATGTATTTGCGTGCCTGATTTTATCGAGCACATTCGCACTTTCCAAAAGCGACTTTGTCGGGATGCACCCCTCATTGAGACAAGTGCCTCCGAGCGGCCCTTTGTCGATCAGAACGACTTCTGCTCCCCTCCGCGCGGCAGTCACGGCAGCTGCATATCCGGCCGGCCCGCCGCCGATAATGGCTAGTTTCATTTTTTCACCTCTCTCTATAAAATCAAACCGGCAGGCTCTTCAAGCAGCGCTTTGACCGTTTTCAGGAAGTCCGCAGCCGGGGCGCCGTCACATACTCTGTGATCAAAGGTAAGGCTCAGCGGCAGCATGGTGCTTTTGACAAGCTCATCTCCTTTAAACGCCGGCGTTTCATAGCTTGCGCCCACTCCGAGAATACCGGCTTCAGGCGGATTAAGAATCGGGGTGAAATGCTCAATTCCGTAACCCCCGAGATTTGTAATAGAAAATGTCGATCCGTGCAGGTCATCTCCGGAAGCATTGCCTTCCCGCGCCCGGCGTGCCGATGTGCTGATGTGATCCGCAAGCTCAAGAAATGAAAGCTTTTCCGCATCCCGGATCACCGGCACGACGAGACCGTTTTCAAGAGAAACCGCCATCCCGAGGTGGACATATGGATAGGTGATGATCCGCTCCTCTTGATAAGAGCTGTTCAGCTCAGGATGCTGTTTCAGCGCAAGCGCCGCGGCCCGGGATACGAAATGTGTGACCGTCAGTTTAACACCGCTCCGCTTTTTCGCGCTGTCGGCGAGCTGCTGCTGCCATTTTACAAGCTCCGTAATGTCCGCTTTCATCGTCAGCGTCAGCTGGGCGCTGTTTTGCAGGCTTTTGTGCATTCGGTCTGCAATCACTTTTCTCATCGCTGAAGCCGGTTTTCCCTCCGGCTGTGCCGTCTGAACCGAAGACTGCGGTTCAGCTTCTGTCTTCATGGCCTTGATGACGTCAGCTTTTACAATTCGGCCTCCGGGACCCGTCCCGTTCAGCGTATCAACTTTCAACCCGGCTTTCTCCGCCATTTTTCGGGCAACGGGAGATATTTTCACGCGGTGTTTACGCTTTTGCCCGGCTTTGGGAGCGGGAATATGTTCAGGTTCAGCTTGCGGTTTCCCTGCATTTTCAGGAGCCGGCGCCTCCTTCTCCCGCACTTCTTCGCCGTTTTCCCCGATATAACAGATGGGCGTTCCCGGGGGGACTCCTTCTCCCTCTTTGACTTTAATGTGAAGAAGCGTGCCGCTTTCAGGCGCTTCTATTTCCATTTCTATTTTTTCCGAGTTGATGCTGGCGATGCTTTCTCCCTTTTCAACCGGGTCGCCGACTTTTTTATTCCAGACGGATACTTCACCTTTCTTCATCGCCATTCCAAGCTTCGGCATTACTACTTTTACAGCCATTCTACATCCCTCCTTTAATTCATTGCCGGCTCGCCAAGCAATTCAAGCGTGACGCTGACAATTTGGTCTGGTGTCGGCAAATATTGATCTTCAAGCACTGGCGAAAACGGCACCGGTGTATGCGGCGCTGTAATCCGCTTAATCGGCGCATCAAGCAAATCAAAGCCCTTATCGGCGACAATCGCAGCAATATCCGTGGCGATGCTGCAGCGCGGATTGGCTTCGTCAATGATGATCAGCCGATTTGTTTTTTCTAACGATGTGAAAATCGCTTCCTCATCTAAAGGAGACAGACTCCGGGGGTCAAGCACCTCGGCGTCGATGCCTTTCTCAGAAAGCTGTGCAGCCGCTTCAAGCGCAGTATTAACCTGCTTGCCGACCGCAAACAGCGTGATGTCGCTGCCTTCGCGTTTGATATCCGCTTTTCCGAGCGGAATTGTATAATAATCTTCCGGCACCTCGCCCTTCATGTTGTAGGACGTTTTGTCTTCAAAAAGAATACCGGATCATTGTCTTCTATTGCCGCCAGCAGCAAACCTTTGGCGTCATACGGATTGGACGGCACAACCGTCTTCAGCCCCGGGATGCTGGTGAACAGGCCATACAGCGCCTGCGAATGCTGAGCCGCTGCCCGGAACCCGGCTCCGTATGTGGTGCGGACGGTGATCGGCACTTGCGCTTTACCGCCGAACATATAGCGGAATTTCGCCCCTTGGTTGATCACTTGGTCAAAGCACGTTCCGATAAAATCATTAAACATCAGCTCGGCAATCGGTCTCAGCCCCGTGGATGCCGCAGCCATGGCCGCACCCATATAGCCCGCCTCAGAAATCGGTGTATCCAGCACTCGGCTGCGCCCGAATTCCTGTACGAGCCCCTTTGTGACCCCGAGTACACCGCCCCATGCCTCATCATCTTGCAAATGATCGACCGCCGCTCCCCCGGCGACATCCTCACCGATTACAAGCACATTGTCGTCTCTTCTCATCGCAAGCTTCATTGCTTCATTGATCGCGTCCGACATGCTTATGACTCTCGCCATCTCACATTCCCCCTTTTTCATATGACACGTAGACGTCTGTCAACAGCTCTGACTCTTTCGGATACGGACTCTTTTCGCTGAACGAGACGGCTTTTTCAATCGATTCGCTGACTCGCTGTTCGATGTCTGACAATTTATTTGCATCCGTTTCTTTTAGAAGATAGTTTTTAAAGCCTTGGATGGCATCCTTTTCTTCAAGATGCTCAGTCTTTTCATCCTTTGTTTTATAAGTTTGGGCATCGCCTTCGAAATGGCCGTAGTTTCGGTAAGTCATACATTCAATCAAAGACGGGCCTCCGCCGTTTCTTGCTCTTTCTATCGCTTCCCCGGCCGCCTGATAAACTGCTAAAATATCTTTTCCGTCCACCGTGACCCCAGGCATGTTGTAGGCAGCCGCCCGATCGGCGATTGAATCACAGGCTGACGCGTACTCAAATGTCGTGGCTTCGCCGTAGCCGTTGTTTTCGGCGATGAACACGACAGGAAGGTTCCATACTGCCGCTAAGTTCAGCCCTTCATGGAAGGTGCCTTGGTTATTGGCTCCGTCCCCGAAAAAGCAAACGCTTACATTTTTAGTTTGTTTATATTTAGCCGTGAGCGCTGATCCGCATGCGAGCGTAAATCCGCCCCCGACGATTCCATTTGCGCCTAACATGCCTTTATCAAGATCCGCAATGTGCATAGAGCCGCCTTTGCCTTTACACAGTCCGGTCGCTTTTCCGAATATTTCCGCCATCATGCCGTCCAGATCACAGCCTTTGGCGATACAATGGCCATGTCCCCTGTGTGTGCTTGTAATGCTGTCGCCATCATGTAAATGAGCGCACACCCCCGCAGCTATCGCTTCTTCACCGGCATACAAATGGACGAATCCGGGAAGCACTCCTTGCGCGAACAGTTCATGCACTTTGTCTTCAAAGCCCCTGATTTCCAGCATCTTTTGGTACATCCACAGCGCTTTTTCCTCAGTTAATGACAAGCCTTCTCGTTTTAACAATTCCATTTTGTGCGCCTCCTTCTATTTAGGGTTCACACTTATAAATGCAAGAAGCATGCCAGCCTTTGAAGCCCGTAAAATGAATGTTTTTATTTTTACAATGGAGACAGTTTGAGACAGGTGTCTCATTTTGTCTCGATCTGATCACTTTGTCTCGTTTTATGGCATACAAAAAGACCGGGCATCACCCTGTCTTTGACAATGATCGACGTATTTATTTCCTCGGAAATCTTTTATTGCTTCATACTTCCGCATACAGTCTAACGCGGCGTTTGAGTGGTTACACTCTTTTTTCATATCCACGCGCTGCAGTTCATCCTTTTCTTCAACAGCCCGATTCAGCGCTTGAAGCATGTAACCAATGCCTTTATACGATGACAGAGGCCAGGTGATATGCTGATGCTCTCCGATGACGGCGTTTAGAACGCTTCGGTATTTTTTCCCGCCAAGCATGACAAGCTCTTCGACGTCGGAAAAGCCTTTTTCATGAAATTGACGGCGCAGCTCGTCCGCTGCCATGATCTCCGGATGACCGGTTCCAAAAGTGACATCGTAATTTCCGGGAACAGTATCATCCGGACGAAGGAATCCGTGCTTCGCCGACAAAATCACCCACTCATCGAAAAATGCTTTCGCATATCGCTCGCACGCCTGATGAAACGGGCTGAGATAAGCGTCTTCCGCCCTTACCGACCCTGTATCTGAATGGACATCCCAAATTTTTTTCTTGCCGCAGGGGATGATGCACAGTCGTTTCATTTTTCTCTCCCCCTTTATGATGTATCTTCTATCAATGTACCATTATTCGTTTATTTCTGCATGACGAAACCGGCCATGGATCTGTCTGGGTAAAAGCTGCACACAAAAAGACCCGGAATTCAAACCGAACTCCGGGCCGGATGAAGGGTTGTTTATGTCACTCTTGCTCCATCCCATCAAGATACTTTCTCTCAAAGTCATCGAGCAATGCACGCACTTCATCTGTTGACTTTGTATTCATGCATTGATTTCTTAATTCACTTGCTCCCCGGAACCCGCGGAGATATATCTTGAAAAAGCGAGGGAGCGGTTTATATGCTCTAGCTTCTTCTTTTGAATACTCATCATGGAGATCCAGGTGCAATCTCAAAAGATCAAGCAATTCCTTACTGCTATGCTCTCTCGGCTCCTTTTCAAAGGCGAACGGATTAGTAAAAATGCCTCGTCCAATCATAATCCCGTCAACACCGTATTGTTCAGCGAGTTTCAAGCCGGTCTCCCGGTCAGGAATATCCCCATTGATCGTCAAAAGGGTATCTGGCGCAATCTCGTCACGAAGTTTCTTAATTTCCGGAATCAACTCCCAATGCGCATCTACTTTACTCATTTCCGCTCTTGTACGCAGATGAATGGAAAGATTCGCAATGTCTTGTTTCAGTATGTGTGTCAGCCAGCCGCGCCATTCGTCAACATCCGTGTAGCCAAGTCTCGTCTTCACACTTACCGGCAGACCTCCTGCTTTCGCCGCCTGTATTAATTCTGCCGCAACTTCAGGACGGCAAATCAGGCCGCTTCCCTTTCCATTCCCAGCCACATTAGGGACAGGACAGCCCATATTGATATCCAGGCCCTTAAACCCTAATTCCGCCATCCCAATACTCATTTGGCGAAAGTTTTCAGGCTTATCTCCCCATATGTGGGCAACCATCGGCTGTTCATCCTCCGTGAAAGTCAAACGGCCGCGTACACTATCCTTCCCATCCGGGTGACAATAGCTTTCTGAGTTTGTAAACTCTGTGAAAAACACATCAGGTCTGCCTGCTTCACTCACAACATGGCGAAAAACGACATCCGTCACATCTTCCATTGGTGCCAGTACAAAAAATGGCCGCGGTAATCCACGCCAGAAATTATCTGTCATAACAAATCCAAATCCTTTCATGATGGGATACAGCCAAACCTTTATCCCAAAATTAAAAACTGACCATGCTTCTTTTACACTTATAGCATGTGTCAGCACTTCTTATCAAACGATAGTAAATTTTGAACATTTCACTTTTTAAAAAGTGAAAAAGCAAACTGGAGTAGAACACATTAATTGAGTTAACGTAATAGACTACCGCTATAGTTAACCCCATACCGTTCATTTCTGATCAACTCAGTCAACTCCTTAACCTTTAAAAGGGTTTGAGAGAGAAAAAAGTGTGATGATTATCTACACCTAATTTTTATTTATATTGTGGTTTATTAAGATTAGCGCTGACCTTCATCTTTCTTAGCGGCCTTACTTTTGCTCTTTTTGGATAAAAAGGAGTCCAACCTAAATAGAATATCATATGAGTTCTCCCTATTACCATAAAACAAATTTCAAGAAATAAGTTGATTAAGCAAATGGGGCTGGGTGGTATATCTGAGTACTGAAGAGAATGTAAAAAGAAAAAGCCTTAACTTGCCGATTGTGAATCACATGAAGTAAAGAGGATGACAAGAGAAAATAAACTCGAACTTAACAGAATTCAAGAACTTCAATCTGGATCTTTTCGGATTTGCTCATGGTTTAGAAATAACCAACGCCGCAAGTGGCTTGGCTCTATACAGTATATGTACGAAGGGTCGATCGGCTTTCAAAGCCCATATGTTAATATCTTTATACAATCACCTATATATATTTGTATAAGGTTACGCTTCGATAATTCTGATCCAAAACCAATAAAATAGACTGCTGACTAAGTGCCGCAGTCCTCACTCATAAGATTAATAAGAAAGTGTTCATTTTCTTTCATCATTAAATAAGGCGTCAGAAGTTATTGCTTTCATTCGAATATTCTTTGTTATACCTGTAATGATTTGTATAACAGTGAAAACCCCCAAGAAAACAGTGACAATATTAAACCATGGATTATCATAGAATGAAAGATATGTTTGAAAGAAATCCAGTTCAGCTATGTTTGCTGGGAATCCATTCATTTCTCTATAATTCGGACCCCATCCCGTTAATTCTACAAAACTAAAATAAAGCTGTGATATTAAAAATGCCAACAACGTGTGAAACCAACTTTTTTTATATAACGGTCGTTTTTTATATACTTTACCCATTTCAATTACCATTTCCTTTTCTGCAATACTTTTTAGCCAAGTGACAATCTAACATCATTATATGATGAAGCACGATTGTCGCGATAATTACTTATTAAGGATATAACCATCGCAGGTATTACTGTAAGAGTTGTTATCACTTGCGGTTCCGCCTCGGATTTATTCCTTTTTTGGGAATAAGGGAAATCATTGGGGTCCTTTTTTCCTGTTTAGGCTTTCATATTATGTATAACGACCAAACATGCTTTTTTAGTGTGTTTGATCTTTTATCGATGTGCCAACTGCCGCTGGTGATTAGTGTAAGTAAGCACCCTTGCCTTTTACAGCTTCTACTTCAGAACCTTCGTTCAGTTGTTGAAATTCCAATATCTCTCATTCGGTTTCACCTCCTGTTTATCTTTTATTAAAGACCTACTTACTTTGGCATGATAAATACTTTACAGTTGAATAATGTTACAACTTCATCTCAAACCAATGATATCAAATTATTTTACATTATCCCAATAATGTCATAATACACCACAGCGTCATTATACAAACGAGGTCAAAATTGGCTGTTTTTCACTCGCTTTTCCACACGTTTTTCAACTCTTTTCGTCAGTTTAAATAAAGATCTCCGAGAAAAGAAGAAACATAAAGTTTAGAAAAGACAGCCAGGGCAAAGGCTGCGCATAAAAAAACCTGGAAATCGGAAATGTTTATACCGAATCCAGGTCTGATTACGAATTGTTTATTTTAGTTAGACGATTTCAACACAAGCTTCGCCACAGCTTCCACATGAGCCGTCTGCGGAAACATATCCACAGGCTGAATATATTCGACGCGATAGTCCTTCGACAGCGTCTGCAAGTCTTTCGCCAGTGTGGAAGGATTGCAGGATACGTAGACGAAGCGTTTCGGTTTTACTTTTTTGATGGTATCTAAAAATGTTCTGTCACAGCCCGTTCTCGGCGGGTCGACGATGACCACGTCGGGACGGAAGCCTTCTTTCGACCATTTCGGGAGCCAGTGTTCGGCTGTTCCTGTGACATATGCCGCGTTTTTGATGCCGTGTTTTTTGGCGTTTTTCTTCGCATCATCAATTGATTCTTTAATGACGTCCATGCCGCGGATCTCTTTTGCGCCGCTTGAAACCCACATGCCGATCGTACCGACGCCGCAATACGCGTCTACGACTTTTTCTTTTCCTGTCAGCTGAGCCGCTTGTTTCACTTCGTCATACAGCTTGACCGTCTGCTCAGGGTTGAGCTGGAAGAAGGCGCGGGCGCTCAGTTCAAATGACACGTCACCGAGCACTTCTTGAATGGCATGGCTTCCGGCCAGCGCTTTTGTTTTGTCACCGAAAATGACGGATGTGCGCGCGCCATTGACGTTTTGAATAATCGATTTCACTTCCGGCAGCCGGTTCTGAATGGCTTTGACGATCTCATCTTTATTCGGCAGTGTCTCTTTCGCGGTGACAAGCACGACCTGCACTTCGCCTGTTTCAAAACCGACTCTCGTCACGATGGTGCGGACATCGCCTTTTTTGGTCCGTTCGTTATAAACGGATACGTTGTGTTTTTCCAAAATACGGCGGACGATACCCGTTGTTTTGTTTGTCGCCGGATGCTGGACAATGCATTCCTTAATCGGGACGATTTTATGAGAATCAAGTCCGTATAAGCCGGCAATGATGCTGCCGCTTTGCGAGCGTCCGACTTGGAACTGGCTTTTGTTCCGGTAATTCCAAGGATTGTCCATTCCGATCGTATCTTTAATGTTCATTTCTTCGACATTGAATCTCGTATGACGTTCCAGAGACTGAATGACAATGTCGCGTTTTTCGCGAAGCTGCTGGGTGTATGCCAGATGCTGAAGCTGACAGCCGCCGCACTGGTCGTAGACCGGGCATGGCGGCGTGACGCGGTGTTCAGACGGCTTGCGGATTTTTTTGACGCGTGCTTCTGAAAATTTCGGCTGCACATTTGTCGCTTCGGCAACGACTTCTTCCCCGGGCAGAGCGCCGGGAACGAAGACAACTTTTTTCTTAAAATAGCCGACGCCCTCTCCGTTAATGCCGAGACGTTTGATGGTCAGCGGAAATGTCTGCCCGATTTTCAATTCGGCAGGCGCCTTTTTTTGATGTTGATTCACGTTTTTTTCTCTCCGTTTCTATATAAAGCCTTTCTCCTGGGAAAACGGCTGATTTGAAATATCACATCTTTTCAGTATAACATGCAGCCGGCGGTTCCTTCATGTTTTTCACTGGAAGTTTCCAAAAAATGATCAAAGCGGTTTTTCATTCAATACTTCTCCACAAATACAAGGACGCATAGCTTAAATACGGCGCCCATTCGCTGCTTACCTGAAGCATCACGTCTTTTGACGGTTTATCCTCAAGGGCGAAGCGGCGTTTGATGGCATTTTGCAGGCCGATATCCGCCAAAGGAAACAGATTCGGGCGGCCGAGGCCGAACATGAGGACGTTTTGGACGGTCCACGGGCCGATGCCTCTGATGGTGATCAGCTTTTTCATAATGTCTTCATCCGATAAATGGGTAAGTTCCGCCAGATTGAGCGCTCCGTCTGCAATCATGCGTGAAATGTCAATCGCATATTCCGCTTTTCTCATGCTGAACTGGAGCTCCCGCAAGTCCTGATAATCAAGCGCCGCGATCGTTTTCGGCTCGGGATAGCACCAGACGCCGTCTTTTTGTTCACCGAAGGCATGGACGAACCGTTCCGTTAAGGTAAATGCGAAAGACAGGTTGAGCTGCTGGTGGATGATGCATTTCATGAGACAGTTGTAGACGTCATATTCCAAGACGAGCGGGGTTCCCGCATGCTCCTCAAAAAGCGCCGACAGATTTGTTTTTGAGAAATGATCAAGCACAGGCTGAAGCGGCTGTTCCCATTGAAAAATGTGTTTGATCCGTTCAATCATCTCCTCGCGGTCCGTTTCTCCGCTGACGAGGAAGACCGGGTCTGCGGCGGTGCCTTCCGCTTGAACCGTGATGACGGACAGTTTGCCGTCCCGTGTTCTGAGCGGCACTTTGATTGATCTTGCATGAAGATCGACCGCATTCAGCGGATCGAGCGACAGCCTTTCAAGGACTTTATCAAAATGATACGGCGGCGTGACCGAAACCGTTTCCTTCCACATATGCTCCACCCCTTTTTGTCCAAGTATATCATGAAGCGGCCGGGCGGCAATTCGTATACTTTTCTTCATAACGCCGCATGATATAATGGCAGGCGGAGGGTTGTTTATGATACATATAACCGCAATCACAACACATAATGAGATATTAGATAATATCCCCCTATCACGTACAGAACAACCGGACATCGCATGGTACTGGATTGATTTTTTCGGCGCTGAGATGCATGAAACCGAGCTGCTGCGGGATTATTTTCACTTTCATCCGCTTGCGATCGAGGATTGCTTTCAGCACATGCAGCGGCCGAAGATCGACCATTATGACGGCTACCGTTTTTATGTGCTCCACGCCTTGAACCCGGACACACTGGAAATGGAAGAGGTGGACATTTTTCAGTCCGACCGTTTCATCGTCAGCTTCCATTTGCACGAATCGCCCGGCGTCTCAAGAGTGAGAGAACGGTTTTTCGCTTCTCCGGGTTTAGCCAAAAAAGGGCCCGGGCACATCACTTATATGATTATGGATCAGCTTGTCGATGAATATTTCCCCGTGCTGTACAAAATTGAAGACCGGCTGAATGAAATTGAAGACAGCAGAACCCATAAATCTTACGGCACTTTAATGAATGAAGTCTTTGAATTGCGGACTGATCTTTTGAATCTGAGACGGACGATCATTCCGATGCGCGATTTAATGTACCGGATTTTGAGCCTTGACCATGTAAAAGAAAGCCGTGAAACGAAGGCGTATTTCAGCGATATTTATGACCACCTGTTAAAACTGGCCGAGCTGATCGAGTCAAACCGTGATATGACGTCAGATTTGCGGGACAGCTATGTGACGCTGAATTCAAACCGGATGAACGCCATTATGATGACATTAACCATCGTCTCGACCATTTTTATCCCGCTGACGTTCATCGCGGGGGTTTACGGCATGAATTTCGATAACATGCCTGAGCTTCATTGGAAATACGGGTATTTTATCGTTTTGGGCGTCATGGCCGTTCTTGTGGCCGCCATGCTGTTTTGGTTCGCCCGCAAAGGCTGGTTTAATATTTTCAAGTAAGAACGGCTGCCGGCTGTTCTTTTTTTTGAGAAAACATGATAGTCTGGAAAAAAACGTAAAGAGGTGTGCGCCGTTACCATCTTTTCTCACAAAATCATTTCTTCTGTCCTCCTGCTATTCAGTGTCATGTCCATTGCCCCGCTGTATAACGGCTGTACGGTGTCTGATTACATCTTTGAGTTACTCGGCTTTTCCTCTTGGTCGGAAGACGGAGCCCATATCTCCGTCATTCCCGGGGTCGTCCTTTACTTTGCGGCGTTAATCTGGTGTGCCGCCGCATTCAGGCGGACGCTTCCCGCGGCGGGGCTGTTTCTGATCTTTCTCAGTATGGGAGCCGCTTCCGCTATCAGTCCTGCCACCGAATATGCCGCTTTTTCCTTAAAACAGTTCGCGCCCGAAAAAGAGTCTGTCGAATATTTGAAGCACCGCAGCGAATGCAGTCATCTGATTGAGCGAAAAAGAGCGGGCATGAGCTGCACGCTTTATATCAATCATTACGGAAAAGGGGAACAAACCATTTCTGTCACGCCGGATTTATCAGAAAACATAAAGGACGTCACATTCAAATCAAAAACGTTCACTGTAAAGCCCCGTTCGAAAACAATCATCAAGACGCGGTTTACCGGATTTTATAAGGGGAAAGCCGCCTCAGACTCCGGATGGTCTTCAGAACCTGAACTGAAAGCGGCAATCCTGTACCCAGCAGAATAACCATTTTGCATGTATAATGGTGGAAAACTTTTCATTGGAGGGACTGTCAAATGAAGATCGCCATCGTCGGACTCGGCAGTATGGGCCGCCCCATCGCCGAAAATATCATGAAAGCCGGATACAGCCTGACTGTATATAACCGGACGAAAGAAAAAGCGGCTGACCTGCTGGATAAAGGGGCCGAATATGCCGAAACGCCCCGCCAGGCAGCTGAACATGCGGACATTGTGCTGTCAATGCTGTCAGACGATGAAGCTGTAACAGGCGTGACGTTCGGAGCTTGCGGCATTATTGCCGGGTTATCTGAAAACGGCATTCATATTTCAATGAGCACGATCAGTGCGGCGCTGTCAGAACAGCTTTCCGCCGCACATTCGGGCAGAGGGCAGTCCTTTATTGCCGCTCCCGTCCTCGGCCGCCCCGATGCCGCCGAGAAGGCCGAGCTTCGCATCATCACAGCCGGACCGGCAGAAGCGAAGAAAAAGGCCGAACCGCTGCTTAACATCCTGAGTCAGCAAGTATTTGATACGGGTGAAGAAACAAAAACGGCCAATGCCGCGAAAATCAGCGTCAATTTCTTGCTCGTTTCTATGCTGGAGGCGTTATCTGAATCATTCTTAATGATGGAGAAGTTCGGTTTAGAACAAAAACAATTTTTAGAAATCGCCAATGCGCTCTTTGGCTCTCCCGTCTATCAAAATTACGGAACCATCATGGCCGAGCAGAAATTTGAGCCGGCCGGCTTCAAAATGTCTTTAGGGCTCAAGGATACCAATCTGGCGCTCGCCGCCGCAGAACAGGTTTCCGCAAAACTCCCTCTTGCCGAACTGGCCAAGAGCCATTTTGAAAGCGGGATCGCACAAGGCTTCGGGGATCTGGATTGGGCCGCTTTGATTAAATGTATCAAATAACAAAACACCTCTCCATTACCAGGAGAGGTGTTTTTTACAGGCGCGGCAGCTTCATTTCTTTCTCAAACATCAGGTCATCAATGCTTTTAAACGTGTAGCCTTCTTTTTTCAAATCGGTAATGGCATCGTCCAGAGCTTCTGAATTGTCCTTTGAAACGGTGTGAAGAAGGTAGATCGCGCCGGGATGCGCCTGCTTTATCATGTGATCATAGGCGTATTGTTTCCCTTTTTGCTCGTTAACCTTCCAGTCGACAAATGCGACGGACCAGAAAACGGTTTGGTAGCCGAGGCGCTTCGTTTCTTTGAGGACATATTCGCTGAATACGCCGCGCGGCGGACGGAGATACAGATTGTCCCGCTTTCCGGTAATGTTGTACACAGCTTCCGTGACGGAATCGAGTTCGTCTTGAATCTGATCGCCCGTTTTTGTCGTCAGATCAGGATGATGAAAAGAATGATTGCCGATGATATGGCCTTCCTTTGACATCCGTTTAATCAAATCAGGCTGCTCTTTCACAAAATGACCCGTGACAAAAAAAGTGCCCGTGACGTGATGTTTTTTTAACACATCAAGCACTTTCGGGGTGTACCCATTTTCATATCCGTTATCAAACGTTAAATAGATGGTCTTTTCTTTCGTATTGCCCAAATAAAAGGCATCATATTTTTTGACCAGATTGTCCAGCTGTCTGCCGGCATCCGGCGGCTGATGATTGACACTGCGTTTAAATCCCCAGTTTATCCGTTCATTCGGCACGGCTTCTGCGCTGTTGATGCCTCCCGCAAGTAAAACGGCCATGCAGCAAATTGAACAAAACCATTTCATGACCAGCACTCCTTCTGCATTTTTCCTTATTTTGCAGTTGGCCCTGCCCTTTTATACAGCCGCATTATGGAAAAAGAAAAACCCCGGCATCCGCCGGGGTTTATTCCCAATCCTTTTTAAAGCGTTCGTATTTTGCTTCCAGATCATCAAGCATGCCGATGAGCCGGTCTATATCTTCAACGTCCGTTGATTCAGGGTCTAATGAATCAATGACATTCATAAACATATCGAGTCTGTTCTTCAGGTAATCGAGCTGCTGATCTTTGCTGTTTACTGCATTCCCCATACTTCCACTCCATTCATTTTTTATAATGGTAGCGTATTTTTTGCCGTTTTTCAATGGTTCCGCTACTTGCGATCTTGGCAGATCAGGTCTAAAATTAACAGTTGGCAGACGTTAGTATGCCCCATTTATAAAGGAGTTAGATAGTCATGACACAAAACACAACACTGCGTCCGATCACACCGGAGTACGATCCTTGGGAAGCGTACATGGATGTCGACCAGTATGGAGATATGAAACTGACGAACGTTGAATTCACAACGACGACTTTGTGCAATATGAGATGCGAGCACTGCGCCGTCGGGTACACGCTCCAGCCGAAAGACCCGAATGCGCTGCCGATCGACCTTCTATTAAGGCGGCTTGATGAAATTCCTCTGTTGCGCTCTATCAGCATTACGGGCGGCGAACCGATGCTTTCGCTGAAATCGGTAAAGGAATACGTCGTCCCGCTTTTGAAATATGCCCATGAACGCGGCGTCCGTACACAGATCAATTCAAACCTGACGCTTGATATCGGGCGCTACGAACGGATTATTCCTTATTTGGACGTCCTTCACATTTCTCACAACTGGGGAACGGTCGAGGACTTTGCCGACATCGGATTTGCGATGATGGAGAAGAAACCGACATTTGAACAGCGGGCGCGCTATTTTGACAAAATGATTGAAAACAGCCGCACGCTGGTCGAAGCAGGCGTAATGGTTTCAGCGGAAACGATGCTGAACAAACGGACGCTGCCGCATATTGAACATATTCACCGGCAGATTACGGAAGAAATGAAATGCCAGCGGCACGAAGTCCATCCGATGTATCCGAGTGATTTCGCCAGCGCGCTTGAATCACTCAGCCTGAAGGACATGAGACAGGCCATTCATCATCTGCTCGACATTCGCGATGAAGAGACATGGATGCTGTTCGGCACGCTCCCGTTTTACGCATGCAGCCCTGATGAAGAAGACCAGAAGCTCCTCCGCCGCCTGCGGGAAGCGAAAAACGTTACGGTGCGAAACGACCCTGACGGCCGCTCCCGCCTGAATGTGAACATTTTTGACGGAAATATCATTGTCACGGATTTCGGCGATACACCGCCGCTCGGCAATATTAAAACAGACAGCCTTCCCGATGCATATGACAAGTGGAGACAGACGAAGCTGAGCAAAGAGCTGAACTGCCGCTGCACAAACGTCCGGTGCCTCGGACCGAACGTCCTTGTCAAAAACAGTTATTATCAGGACACGGATTTTTCATTACGAAAAGCCAGAGGTTAACAGAAGATGGAAACGACAATTACGGATATTTTGAAAAGCAAAGTGGTTGAGATCATCATCGTCGCTCTCGTGCTTTACGCCGGTGTTTTTCTGATCAACCGCTTTGTCCAGGTGTTATTTAAACGCATAGATTTCTTGGAGGAACGGAAAGGGAAAACGATTGAAAGCCTCGTCCGATCCATCACCCAGTATACGGCGACGATCGGTTTTATCTTTTACGTCATTTCTTTATTCGTTCATGATTTCGGCCGAATCTTAGCCGGGGCGGGTGTTGCCGGTATCGTCATCGGTTTCGGCGCCCAGTCGTTAATCAAGGACATATTGGCCGGTGTCTTTTTGATATACGAACGCCAGCTTCATAAAGGCGATTACGTGACGATTAACAATCTGTTCAACGGCACAGTCGAAGAAATCGGGCTCCGTTCCCTTCAGATCCGTGAGTGGACCGGCAAGCTGCTTACCATTTCAAACGGTGAGGTCAGACAGCTTCAAAACTATAACATTGATTTTATGCGGATTACCGAGTCCGTCGTGATCAGTTATAAAGAAGATCCCGAGCGGGTATATGCCGTCTTAGAAAAAGCCTGCGACATGCTCAATGATGAGCTTCGCGATTCACTGAAGCGGGATGAATTTCTCAATGCGACGGAGCCGTTTCAAGTGCATGGAATCATGAGCCTGAACAAATTGACGAGAGGCATAGAATTTACCGTCAAAGGCATGGTTCAAGATAAAGAATACTTCTCGGCGAGCCTTGCGGTGAGACGCGTTCTTGCCCGGGAGCTGTACAACAACAATGTGCAATTGCTTGAGGAAATGTATCACACACAAAAAAGCTGATTCCCGAACCGGAATCAGCTTTTTTTAGTTATCTCGGCTGCGCTGTCATTTGAAAACCGAATGTGACGTGATCCTGAACCGGAATCCAAGCCCCGATTCCTTGCGAAGTCACATTTTTGACGACAAGTTTCCGCTTGCTGCCTTTCAGCACCAAATACACTTCACCGTATGTTACTTTTCCTTTTTCATTAACGGCCGGAGCGTAGGCGTGCAGGTAGCCGAGCCGCTGCGGAGAAATTTTGTAGGTTTGATCGCGTTTTGTGCCTGCGCCGATAACCGTTTCAAAAGCGAGCGGCAGTTTTGTTTTCTTCATCGCTTTTTGCATCATCATACTTTTTACGTCTTCTGCGTTCGGCACCTTCGCTGTGAGCCCGCCTTTGATTTTGTATTGCTGTTCTTGGGCATATGAGATAACCGCGGTTTGCTGTCCGCCCCGGTTATCCGCTCTGTTTGTATTGATTTTTTTATATTCCCAGTTGGCGACCGTTTCGTTCGATTGATAGCCGAGCGCCCATTTCCCGAGAAATATTGTCGCCCGATATCCGATGGCAAGCGGTGAACCGGAAACCGAGGATTCATTCAGCATCTTTATCAGATGCGGATTTTCGATGTTGATCTCGGATGTATCTAACAATTCCTTTGCCAGTTTGCTCGGCTGAAGCATCGGCTGGTCCTGTGAAGCATTCGGATACGTATTTTCCTTTGAAATGCTTACGACAGAGTTGGGAACCTTAAACGGTTTCTTTGCACCGGCAGACGGCATTGCGAAAAAACTAAAGGATAACAGCAGAATCAATGTGGCATGAAACAGCTTTCTCATCATATCACTCTTTCTATAGCATTTTCCTTTAGTCTTTTCCTCCGCAATCGTTGTTATCCGCATTTTTTACAGGTTAAAGCAGGAAAAAACCGATCGCCATAATGACATAAGCGGCAAGGAGCGTAGCCCCTTCAAACCAGTTCGAATCACCGTCATTTGAAATCATCGTCATCAAAAGGACGGATGATATCATCGCCACAAGCTCGGGCAATGTGAATACAAGCGGCATATTGACCGGAAAAAAGATGGAACAGATCACAAGAACCGGGGCCACAAACATGGCGATCTGCAAAGTCGAACCTACCGCGATTTCAACGGCGACATCCATCTTGTCTTTGTACGCCATAATAATCGCCGACGCATGCTCTGCGGCATTTCCGACAATTGCGACGATAATCACCCCGATAAACAGCTCGCTCCAGCCGAACTGTTCAGCCACCGCATGAAACGTATGGACAAGGTTTTCAGATATGTAGGCGACAATAATAGTTGAAATAAATAAGACGGCTGTCGCTCTTTTCCCCGACCACTCTGGCTGCTCCTCTTCTTCCTTTGTCTCCGGCTGATTCGGCTGATAAACACCGCGGTGGGTGACGAGCTTGAAATAAAGAGCCGCCACGTACAAAAGGATCATGATAATGCTGATGCCGACACTCAAATTTAGCTTGCTTTTCTCCCCCATATCCATGGAAAATACTTCGGGAATGACAAAAGCTACGATAATGGCAAAAATCAGCAGGCCTGAATTATGCCGTGCATCATGAATATTGAATTCCTGCCGCTTATATTTCAAACCGCCGATAAAAAACGACAGTCCCGCGACGAGCAAAAGATTGCCGAGCACCGAACCGGTCAGTGAAGCAAGCACGATGCCCGTCAGCCCTTCTTTTAGGGCAAAAAGCGATATAATCAGCTCTACCGCATTACCGAACGTGGCATTCAGCAGACCGCCGATCCGCGGTCCCGCGATAATGGCAAGAGATTCAGTCGCTCTCCCCATATAACTTGCAAGCGCAATAATCGTCAAGCAATAAATAATAAACAAAACCGCTGACGGCCAGTGCATCAGGCCGCCGATGACTGAAAGCGGAACTCCCGCCGCAGCCGTAAAGAAAAAAATCCGATTCATATCTGCCTGGCTCCTTTTTTCGAATAAGTCTTTTTATATCCTTCTCAAAAACTCCCTCAATTACACTTCCTCGGCAGCTCGAATTGGCATTTTCAGGTTGCCGGACGCGGAAAATCCGTGTACGATCAAGAAAGATACTGAAGAAGGAGAAATACGCGATGTCACGACTGTACTTCTTTATTTTGGTTCTGCTTGTTTCCATCTCCGGATTTTCCCAAGGCATGCTTCTGCCGGTGATCTCTGTCATTTTTGAAACGAACGGAGAATCCGCAGCCATAAACGGACTTCACGCAACCGGCCTTTATATCGGCGTGCTTCTGGCGTCGCCGTTTATGGAGGCCCCGCTGCGCAAGCTCGGATTCAAACCTCTGATGGTCATGGGCGGATTTCTTGTTATCATCAGCTTATTCAGTTTTATTTGGCTTCAATCCATATGGTTGTGGTTTTTTCTTCGGCTGCTTATCGGAATCGGGGATCATATGCTGCATTTTTCAACCCAAACGTGGGTGACTTCCAAGTCAACGCCCCGAAACAGAGGAAGAAACATTTCGCTGTACGGACTGTCCTTCGGGCTCGGATTCGCTGTCGGCCCTTTCATGGTCCCTCTTGTGAAAACAAGTCCGTCCCTTCCGTTTATCGTATCCGGCTGTATCAGTCTTTGTGCCTGGCTGTTTGTGTTTGCCTTACGTAACGAGTACCCGGCGCAAGGTCCGGATGAAACATCCGGGGACAACAGCGCAAAACGGTTTTACCGCGCCCTTCTTTTCGGCTGGGTCGCTTTTCTCCCGGCTTTCGGGTACGGTTTTTTAGAAACGGCGCTGAACGGAAGCTTTCCCGTGTACGCCCTTCGTTTAGGTATATCCGTTGATGCCGTCGCGCTGATATTGCCCGCTTTTGCCATCGGAAGTATTGTATTCCAGTTCCCTCTCGGTTTATTAAGCGATCGATTCGGGAGAAAACCTGTCCTGCTCGTCATCTTATTAACGGGTGCCCTTTGCTTTTTGACGGCCGGACTGTTTCCGTCGCCTTCTGTCATCGGCTGCTGCTTTTTCACGGCGGGAATGGCGGTCGGCAGTATGTTTTCCCTCGGCATCAGCTATATGAGCGATCTGCTGCCGTCCCATCTGCTGCCGGCGGGCAATCTGCTCTGCGGCATTTCCTTCAGCCTCGGCAGCATGATCGGCCCGGTGGCGGGCGGCTGGTATATGCAGCGGTTTGAAAGCGCCAACTTGTTTTACTTTATTACGGTGATTCTGGTCTGTATTTGGCTTGCGCTCGTCTTCGGAAAAACAAAGCACAGCCCCGCTTCCGAATCCCATTCTTTTCCGGTCTCATAAAAAAGCCGCCTGATCTGAGCCAGGCGGCTTCTTTCTAGTGGTATCCGTTCTGCCCGTTAGCGCTTCCGCTTGTTTTATTCTTCGGACCGTTTTTTGAGTTTTGTTTATTATGGCTTCCGCCTTTTTTCGTATGCTTGGTCATAGCCGATTCCCTCCGTTTTTCAGCTTGAACGTCATCCGTTCCTCTATAGCTTGCTCCCGCGGTACGGATTTTCATCAGGAAGCTTTTTACGTTTATGTAAAAGCGCGTTGATTTCTCCTCCTAAAATCAGCAGGGTTCCCGTAAGGTAAAACCAGATCATCAGGACGATAATTCCCCCGATGCTCCCGTATGTGGCGCTGTAGTTGGCAAAGGTGCCGACGTAAAATGAGAACAGCATACTGACGATAATCCAGCCGGCTGCCGCGAATACGGCTCCCGGCAGCACAAAACGGAGGGAAAGCTTTTTATTCGGCGCGAAAATGTAAAGCGCGGTAAACACGATTAACAGGATAAGCGGACTGATACCCCAGCGGACAACCGACCACACCTGCAAAAACAAGCCGGAGGCGCCGATAAAATCCGCGGCCAGCATTCCGATTTCTCTGCCGAACACCGGCAGAAGCAGTGCGATTAAAATCGTAACCACCATCGCAATGGTTAAAAAGATTGAGGTCAGGCGAATGATGATAAATGAGCGGTTTTCCTCGACTTCGTAGGCATGGTTAAATGCTCTGACAATCGCGTTCATACCATTCGAAGCCGACCAGATGACGGCGATAATCCCGAATGACAAAAGTCCGCCGCTGCGCTTGTTCAGCGTTTGCTCCGTTATGGATTTCACCATGGACATGGCGCTGTCGGGCGCGTATTGATCGACCGCCCCGAGCACGTCTTCTGCCGATATGGGAAGATAGGCGGTGAGCGTCAGCATGAAAATCATTAACGGAAACAATGACAGCAGGAAAAAATACGCCAGCTCCGCCGATTTACTTTGTCCTTCATGCAGAGAAAACCTTGCAAACAGCTCCTTTATAAAACTCATGACATCCCACCTCAATGATCGTTTTTCGAAAAATGCTCCTTCGTTTCTTTTAACAGGTCAATGACCTGCGGCGTCGTCTGCTTCAGCTTGGTGATCTGCCCGTTTAAAAAACTCAGATCGTCCGATACGGTATTGGCGAGGCTTTTCACTTGATCCAGTTTTGCAGAAGCCTGCTGCTTCAGGGCTTCAGGATGTTTTCGGTAAAATGCCGCACGCCGCCTGCACGCGTCCATATTCCGGAAACATGCCTCTCTCGTCGGCTTATGTAATAAGGACAGTGCTCCGCCGGCGGCAGCGCCGATCAGAATCGCTTTTGCCATGATGCGTGTCTGCTTCATCGGTCAATCCCCCTTATAAATGATGGTCTTTCTTTATTGTCTCCAGCAAATGACGGCACCCGGACTCGACCAAAGCGTACACCTCGCTGAAATTTCCGGTATAATACGGATCGGGCACGTCGGCAAGGTCCGACTCCGGTACGTAATCAAGCAGCCTTGCAATACGCGGCGCCGCTTTTTATAACCGGCCATGCTGCGCAGATGTCCGATATTTTCTGCATCCATCGCAATGACGTAATCAAAATCGGTCAGATCAGACTCACGGACCTGCCTCGCCGTTATGCCGCTTGCGCTGATCCCTTTCTTCTTCAGGATCTCCTTTGTCCCTTCATGCGGCGGATTTCCCGCATGCCAGGCGCCGATTCCCGCTGAATCAATGTTAATCTGCCCGTTCAGCCCGTTTTTCTTCACCATATCAGAAAATACCGCCTCTGCCATAGGCGACCGGCAAATATTTCCCAGACAGACAAACAGCACATGTATCATATCGATAACCTCCCTATTCTTTCCCCGCATTTTGAGGATCAAAAACCTTATCAACATCTTAGCAACTTTTCTGCGGCTGTGGAAATAAGCTTTTATTCTAAATGAATTCTGTTAGAATAAAGGGTACGAAAACGGTCATGAAAGGATGCATGAATTTGCCGAGCCAACAAACAGAAACGTTAAACAAAATGATTGAAGACATTTCGCAAAAGCTCAACATGCTCAATGTCGGCGTCATCAGAGCGGAAGATTTCAGTGATGAAAAAATAGAAGATCTTACATACCTTCATCAAATGGTCATGAAAAAGCATCATTCAGCCCGAGTGAAATGCAGGCCATTGCCGAGGAGCTCGCCTCTCTCAGAAAATAAACCCATGTCAGACCTGCCGAAAAACGGCGGGTCTTTTTTATTTAAAAAGTAAAAATAAAAGTTCATCGGTTTGACACATATAAAAAGAAGGAGTATAGTAACTGTGAACTTGGTAGAACGATATACTAAATGAGCGGGCCGCTTATCTTTTTTGTTTAGTAGAACGATATACTCGTTATCAGCGTTATTCAAGTTTGTCTATGCAATCGTTTTATCAAACCAGTTTTCAAAGAAAGGCAGTGGTTCAATAAAGGGGAATGGTGCTGTGCTTTTATCAATTAAAAAAATAATTTAATTCTTTATTAACCGCATTAGGGGATGTCATCATGAAAAACATATACACCAAAATGGCAGCGGGTCTTTATATTAACTATTTCCTGCTGGGCATGATCAATATTATTATCGCATCCAATATGGAGGCATTATCAAAACAGCTTCATACATCCGCAGCCGGGGTCAGCTATTTGGTCTCCGCCATCGGGATCGGGAAGCTGATTTCGCTTCTGTTTGCCGGGAAGCTTTCGGATACATTCGGGAGACGGCCGTTTATCGTGTCGGGCGCCTTTCTGTATCTGATTTTCCTAATCGGAATTCCGCTTTCGACAAACTATACGGCCGCGTTTATCTTCGCTATTTTCGCCGGGATCGCCAATTCCTTTTTGGATTCCGGGACATATCCGGCGCTTATTGAAGGATTTCCGAAAAACGCAAGCTCTGCAACCGTGTTAATCAAAGCGTTTGTATCCATCGGCGCGACGGTGCTTCCGTTTTTCATCGCGTTTATTGCGGACAGGCATTTGTTTTACGGCTGGACGTTTTTCGTACCGGGCATTATTTTCTTCCTGAACGGCTTTTTCCTGTTGAAAGTTCCGTTTCCGAATCATAAGCAAAAAGAAGACGGCGGTCGGACGGAAGCCTCTCCGTCTGATGACGCGTTCACATCACAGCCGTCGATATGGCGCGAAGGCCTCGCAATCATTCTGTTAGGCTTTTCATCAACGGCGCTGTTTATGCTCGTTCAAGTATGGCTTCCTAAGTTCGGGCAATCCGTTTTGGGCATGCCTGAGGTGCAGGCCGTCAAATTGTTGAGCTATTACAGTATCGGGGCGCTTGTGTCCGTGTTATTGCTGGCTGTGCTGTTAAACAGAGTGATTCAGCCGATTACGGTAATGGTGCTGTACCCTGTGATCGCGGCAATCGCGCTGCTTGCTCTGATTTTTATTCAGCAGCCGGCCGTATCGGTCATCAGCTCCTTTGTCATCGGACTTTCAACTGCGGGCATTCTGCAATTGGCGATGACGGTTATGGCTGTTTTATTCCCTAAAAATAAAGGTACGATCACATCTTTTGTTAATATAGCATCAAGCTTATCTTTTATTGTCATTCCGCTTGTAACGGGAGCGATATCCAAAGCCGCCGGCCTGACGCCTGTTTTTCTGCTTGATATCGGAATTGCGGCCGTCAGCGCCCTTCTCGCGTTGTTTATCGGAATCCGCTTTAAGCAAGTGATGAAAGCCTGACTATTTTTTAAGGGAGAGGATTTATCATGCAATCTATCACGATCAGAAATACGGTCATCGGCGAAGGGCTTCCGAAGATCATTGTGCCGCTGATGGCGGCAGGAGAGAAAGAACTGCTCGAAGAAATTGAAGCCGTCAACAGGCTTCGCCCGGATATCATTGAGTGGCGGGCGGATGTATACGAGCATGTTGACAGCCTGGACGCCGTAAAAGGCATGCTTGAAAAGCTGCGGAAAGCCGCAGACGCAACACCGCTGCTTTTCACATTCAGAACCCATAAAGAAGGTGGAAATAAAGTTATTGATGACCGCTTTTACATTGAATTGCTTAAAACCGCCATCGAAACAAAACATATTGACCTTGCAGACGTTGAGCTGTTTACGGGAGAAGCGGAAGTCAAATCAATTGTGAAAACCGCTGAAGACAACGGCGTATATGTCGTCATGTCCAATCATGATTTTCATCAGACACCGAAAAAAGAAGAAATCATTTCCCGGCTGCGGAACATGCAGGCGTATGGCGCGCACATTCCGAAAATCGCGGTGATGCCGCAAAGCACGGAAGATGTTTTCGTCTTATTGGATGCCACTCACACGATGAAAACACAATACGCGGACCGGCCGATCATCACGATGTCAATGGCGGGAACAGGCCTGATCAGCCGCCTGGCCGGCGAAGTCTTCGGCTCAGCGTGCACGTTCGGAGCGGGCAAAGAAGCATCAGCGCCCGGGCAGATTCCCGTTGAGGAATTGCGCAGCGTACTCAGCATTTTAAATAAACATATGTAATCAGCGTTTTTTGCCCTCAAAGCGGGATGAAAAACAAATGAATGGACTAACGGAGGAATACATCATGAAGAAAGAATTAGGACGGATTAACGGAAAAACTCAGCTTATCGGATTATTCGCGACACCGATCGGACACTCTTTATCTCCGGCGATGCACAACCTGGCGTTTAAAAAATTAGGATTGAACTACGCTTACCTCGCGTTTGAAGTCGGCAATGAACAGCTGGAAGATGTGGTAACGGGAATGCGTGCCTTAAACGTCAGAGGCTTCAATGTCTCGATGCCGAATAAGATGAACATTCTCCCTTACCTCGATGAACTCGCGGATTCAGCGAAATTCACCGGCGCGGTAAATACAGTCGTTAATGAAAACGGCAGACTGATCGGACACTCCACTGACGGTATGGGATACGTCCGCAACTTAAAAGAACACGGCATCGATATCACAGGGAAAAAAATGACGCTGGTCGGTTCCGGCGGGGCCGCCACTCCGATAGCGATTCAATCCGCATTGGAAGGCCTCGGAGAAATCTCTATTTTCGCCCGCAATGACGCGTTTTTCGAAAAAGCAGAAGAAAATGTCCGCATCATCAATGAAGAAATGAAGGGATCTTCTTGTAAAGCGAAAGTCTTCCCGCTCGAAGATCAAGATGCGCTGCGTGCTGAAATCGCTTCAAGCGATATTTTCACAAACGGAACAGGTGTCGGCATGAAACCGCTTGAAGGCTTAAGCGTTATTGAAGATACATCCATGCTCCGTCCGGATTTGATTGTGACAGACGTCGTTTACAACCCCGTTACGTCAAAATTGCTTGAACAAGCTCAAGCGGCCGGCTGCAACACCATTAACGGTCTCGGCATGATGCTTTGGCAGGGCGCCATGGCATTTGAATATTGGACAGGCCGTGAAATGCCGGTTCAGTATATTAAAGAGCAAATGTTTGAATAACCTATTGTGACAGAAGCGCCGAAGGACAATCCGTCTTCCGGCGCTTTATCTTTTTCCCCCTCCTCTCTCTTTCTTCTCATGCGCCAAAACGCTTATAATGGATGTAACGAATAAAAACCAAGTGAGGAATGCGACGTATGAAACAGCAAAAAAAACGCCGGGTGACATTGCAGCAGGTCGCCGAACATGCCGGCGTCTCAACATCCACCGCTTCATTAATTGTCCGCAACAATCCCCGAATTTCCGAAGCGACCCGTGAGAAAGTGCTGCAATCCATGCGGGAGCTGGGGTACGTATATGATCGGGTCGCCGCGAATTTACGATCACAGACGTCCACAACGGTAGGATTGATTATCACTGACATTTCCAATACGTTTTTCTCAGAGTTTCTGATCGGCGTTCAGAATACGCTTGAGGAAGTCGGATTAACGGTGCTGTTAGGCACGACATTTGATTCCGTCGCCAAACAGGAGCAGCTGATTTCGACCATGCTGGAGCACAGGGTCGGCGGATTGATTTTGTGTCCGGTTTCAGGTGCGGCTGAGGAAACCCTTTCCCGCCTTGAGCAGCTTGACATTCCGGTCGTGCTCGCCGTCAGGGAGATTGCCGATGCAGACTGTGATTTTGTCGGAGCCGATTATGAAGAAGGCACTTATAAGGCAGTGCGTCATTTCATTGAGAAAGGCCATCAGGAGATTGCGTTTCTGGGCGGCGTGAAGCACTCATCAACATGGACGAAGCGTATGAAAGGGTTTAAAAAAGCGCTCCGTGAAGCGGATCTGGAAGTGAAAAATGAATATGTCATTGACAGCGCGCCGACCCGCGAAGCAGGCTGTGAGGCCGTGACGGAGCTCCTCCGCCGGTCTGAGCGCCCGACCGCGATTTTCTGCTTCAGTGATTTGGTCGCGTTCGGCGTCATGCAAGGGATCAGAAAAGCCGGGCTCGTTCCGGGCGAAGATATTGACATTGTCGGCTTTGATAACGTGCCGGAAGCTGAAATTTCTTATCCCCCGCTTACAACCGTTTCTTCCTTTCCGCGGCAGTCGGGAAAAGAAGCGGCTCAATTGCTGCATCATAAAATCACCAATGCCCAGCACAAAAACAACGCATTATTCTGGCGCCTGAGCTGGTCATCCGGGAATCTTCACAAAAAAGCGGAACGCCTGATACGGCGCTCCGCTTTTATATTACGCAAGCAGTTTTAATGATTCGCGGTTGAATGCCGGAATGTCATCCGGTGTGCGGCTTGTGACCAGCTGGTTCTGGCAGACGACGACTTCTTCATCCACCACATTCGCGCCCGCGTTTTCCATGTCGATTCGGATTGAAGTAAATCCTGTCGCTTTGCGCCCGTCCAATGCTTTCGCGTTGATGAGAAGCTGAGGTCCGTGGCAGATGGCGAACACCGGTTTTTTATCATCCATAAACGCTTTGGCAAATTGGACGAAACGGTCATCCGCACGCAGCATGTCAGGAGAGAATCCGCCCGGGATCAGCAATGCGTCAAAGTCTTTCGGATTCACATCATCGATGGACGCGTCCACTTTCACTTCCGCTTCCCCTTGTTTGCCTTTGACGGTTTTTCCTTTTTCCTGTTCAATTACGGTTAATTCATGACCCGCATCTTTAAAAGCTTTCGCAGGTTCAGTATACTCGACATCCTCAAAGTAATCCGTTAATACAACTGCAATTTTTTTACCCATAGTTACTACCTCCTGCTTGATGAAGTCTACATAAATCCATGTACCCCAGCCACACTAACATCAAACATAGGTAACGCGTTTACCGCCCGCCTGTTTTACATAGGTCATTATCCTCATTTTTTATCTTTTTACAAGAATCATCATGAAATCTATATAAACTTTCACAAAATATTCTTACAATGGTACTGCATGACAAAATTTGTTGAAAGGTGGAGAACAGGTGAGAATACAGAAAAGACGATGCAGCGTCAATATGACACTCCGTATTCTGCTGCCCCTAGTTATGATACTTAGTCTAATCCTCCCAACATCACCCATTAAAGCAGAAGAAAACAAATCCTCCAGTGTGAATCTCAGCATTTTAGCCACAACTGACGTTCACGCTAACATGATGGACTACGATTACTACAGCGACAAACCGACAACGGAATTCGGACTGGCCCGAACGGCTCAGCTTATTGAGAAGCACAGGCGCGAAAACCCGAATACGCTGCTTGTCGATAACGGAGATCTGATTCAGGGCAATCCCCTCGGAGAATATGCCGTAAAATATGAGAAAAATGATATCATTTCAGGCGCAAAGACCCATCCGATCATTGAAGTGATGAACAGTCTGCATTATGACGCAGGAACACTCGGCAATCATGAATTTAATTACGGGCTTGAATTCCTGGACGGGACAATCAAAGGCGCTGATTATCCGATCGTTAACGCCAATGTGAAAACAGTAAGCGGCGAAAACCGTTATACGCCTTATGTCATAAAAGACAAAACCGTCACGGATGAAAACGGCGGCAAGCATCAGCTAAAAGTCGGCTACATCGGCTTTGTTCCTCCTCAGATCATGACGTGGGATAAGAAAAATCTCGAAGGCCGCGTTCAGGTCGAGGACATTGTGGAATCCGCAAAGAAAACCGTTCCGAAAATGAAAGCTGAAGGAGCCGATATCGTCATCGCCCTCGCCCACAGCGGCATCGAAAAAAGCGCAGTCTTCCGGAGCGGAAAACGCCGTTTTTGACCTGGCAACGAAAGTCAGCGGAATTGACGCGATCGTATCCGGCCATCAGCACGGGCTTTTCCCTGATGCCGAATACAAAGGCGCTGCTCAATTCGACGTCGATAAAGGCACGATTAATGGCATCCCCGTTGTTATGTCAAGCAGCTGGGGCAAATATGCGGGCGTCATCGACCTTAGGCTTGAAAAAACAGACAGCGCGTGGCATGTGGAAGATGCAAAAGGAAGCATCGAGCCGATTGCCGGCAATGTGACTTCGGAAAACGAGACCGTCGTCAATACCGTCAAAAAAAGCGCACGAAGGCACTTTAAAATACATCAGAGAACCCGTCGGCCAGACAAAAGCCGATATCAACAGTTTCTTCGCCCAAGTAAAAGATGATCCGTCCATTCAAATCGTAACGGATGCGCAAAAATGGTACGCCGAAAATAAGATGAAGGATACGGAGTACAAAGATCTGCCTATCCTCTCGGCGGGCGCCCCGTTTAAAGCCGGCGGGCGGAACGGCTCAAACTACTATACAAACATTTCCGCTGGCGACCTCGCCATCAAAAACATCGGCGATTTGTACCTGTATGACAACACGGTTCAGATCGTCAAGCTGAACGGAAGCGAAGTGAAAGACTGGCTCGAAATGTCCGCGGGGCAATTTAATCAGATCGATCAGGCAAAAGGCGGCAGCCAAGCGCTTTTAAATGACGCCTACCGCTCATACAATTTTGATGTCATTGACGGTGTCACCTATCAGGTCGATGTCACAAAACCGGCGAAATACAACGAAAACGGAACAGTCATTCATCCCGATGCAAGCCGGATCGTCAACCTTTCTTATCAAGGAAAGCCCGTCAGCGCCAAGCAGGAATTTCTGATCGTCACAAATAATTACCGCGCTTCAGGCGGAGGAGGATTCCCTCACTTAAGCAATGATAAAATCGTATACTCTTCTGCCGATGAGAACAGGCAGGTCTTAATGGATTACATCATCCAGCAGAAAACGATTAATCCGCAGGCTGATCATAACTGGTCCATCCTTCCGGTCAAAGGGACAAATCTGACATTTGAATCTTCCTTGGCCGCAAAGCCGTTTGCCGACCGCGCAGATGACGTCGCCTATATCGGTGAATCACAAAACGCGGGCTACGGACAGTACAAGCTCCAATTCAAAGATGATGAACCGGGCATAGATCCGCCGAAAGATGACGCATGGAAACTCACCGTTATGCATACAAATGACACGCACGCCCACCTTGATAACGCGGCGAGGCGGATGACGAAAATCAAAGAAATCAGAAGCGAAACCGACCGCAGTATTTTGCTGGATGCGGGAGACGTTTTCTCAGGCGATCTCTATTTCACAAAGTGGCAGGGGCTGGCTGATTTAAAATTGATGAACAGCATGGGCTACGACGCAATGACCTTCGGAAATCATGAGTTTGATAAAGGTCCGGGTGCTCTCGCCAGCTTCCTGAGCGGTAACGGGAGCGCGTCTGACCCATCCGGGAAATACAATTTTCAAGCGCCTGACTTTCCGCTCGTCAGCTCAAATGTCGATGTGTCCAAAGAGTCAAAACTCAGACCATTCATGAAAAAAGCAGACACATTTACGGCAGGGAAAAAGAAAAAAGCAGGCATCTATCCATATATTCTGCTTGATGTAAACGGAGAAAAAGTCGCCGTATTCGGCTTGACGACAGAAGATACGTCCGTCACATCAAGCCCGGGAAAAAGCATTGTCTTTCATGATGCCTTCCAATCCGCACAAGATACGGTAAAAGAAATACAGAACAAGGAACATGTCAATAAAATTATCGCCCTGACCCATATCGGGCATCAGCGTGATCTCGATCTTGCCAAAAAGGTAAAAGGCATCGACTTAATCGTCGGCGGACATACGCATACGCTTGTAGATAAAATGGAAATTGTCAAAAACGAAGAGCCGACCATCGTCGCCCAAGCAAAAGAATACGGCGAATATTTAGGCCGTGTCGATGTCGCATTTGACAAAAACGGCGTCGTCCTGCCGGAACAATCCTCTCTTCAAGCGCTGCCGGTGAATGAGCAGACGAAAGAAGACCCGGATCTGAAAAAAGAGCTTGATCCGTTTAAAAAAGAGCTCGTCTCAGTCAAAAATGAAAAAGTCGGTTCAACGAAGGTCGCACTTGACGGCCAGCGCGAGCATGTCCGCTCCAAAGAAACCAATCTCGGAAACTTCATCGCAGACGGCATGCTGCAAAAAGCGAAGGAAGCCGCCGGCGCCCAAATCGCGATCACAAACGGGGGCGGCATCCGCGCGGGCATTGATAAAGGAGACATCACCCTCGGCGACGTGCTGAATGTGATGCCGTTCGGCAACACGCTTTACGTCGCGGATTTAACCGGAAAACAGATCAAACAAGCCCTGGAACAAGGGTTAAGCGGAATTGAGGCTCAAGGCGGCGCCTTCCCTCAAGTTGCCGGTTTAACATACACGTTTACACTGAATAAAAAGCCGGGACACCGCGTTCTTCAAGCTGCGGCCGTACAGGATGACGGCAGTGTAAAGCCGATTTCTGATAAGAAGACATACAGAGTCGCCACCAGTAACTTTGTCGGTGAAGGCGGAGACGGATATTCCGTCTTTAACGAAGCGTCCCATAAAGAAGACCTTGGCTTTGTCGACTATGAGGTCTTCGTTGAGCAGCTTGAAAAAGCGGGAAAAGCGGTGGAACCGAAAGTTGACGGCCGCGCGCAGGAAGTGTACCTGCCGACAAAACAAAAAAACGGTTCGTGGACGCTTGAAGATGACAGCGCATTTGCCGTCTATGCAAAAAACGCCAACACGCCGATCGTGTATTACGATAAGAATGACGGCGCCAAAAAGCCGATTGATCTCAGCGTGACCAAAAACAAATCGGCCTGTTAAAGGACAGAACTTCGGATTCTTCCCTTACGATCCTGCATGACAAGTTCAGCATGAAAATGCCGATGGCAAACCCTGCTTCAGCTGATACACGATTCGGTGTGACGCCGAAAGGAAAAGTTAGCGGGGCGCTTTCAAATGTATACGACTTTACAATGAAGCAGAAAAACAAAGACATCAAAACATTCAAAGCGCCGGTAAAGCTCACCCTGCGCATTGAGAATATGAAAAAGGCGAAACAGCCCGGCATTTATCATGTAGACCGGAAAAAGAACGTCTATACAAAAACAGACAACGGTTCGGTTTCACACGATCTCGTCACGGGCTATACAAATCATTTCAGTGAATACACCATATTAAACGCAAACACGAAGAGCGCGCCGCCGACAAGCGGAGATCACGGCTCCGGAAAGCAGCCAAGCGGACAAAAACCGTCATCCGGCCCTGCGCAGGACGGAGTATCGCCGGGCGGCCTGCTTCCTGATACGGCCACAACGATGTATTCCATCCTTCTTGCCGGGTTACTCATCAGCGCGCTCGGAACGGCACTGTATCTGTATCAAAGAAGAAAAGCAAAAAAAGTGAACGAAGCATAAAAAGACCGCTTTTATCAGGCGGTTCATCCCAAAAGCTCTCCTGATCTGATATCAGGAGAGCTTTTTCTGCCGGTCCCCCTCTGAGTCGACAGCCGTACGGCCGAGTGATAAAATATGAACGTTATTCGCGAAAGACTGCATCCGCATCGTTCAACACTTCACGGCAGGGCCTCTCTTTCACACGGCGCCGCCTGTTTGGAGGACTTTTTTTGAAGATTACAGGAAACAAACGAAACCGCATGTCTTACAAGAAAAAGCTGTTTTACGTGATAACAGCGCTTTGTTTTATCAGCTCGCTCATTTTTGTCACTCACAACGCTTCTTTTTATGAGCGGCCGATTGCCAAAGTGACGAAAACAACATTGGAACATCAGTCTGACGTACAGGACATGCATAAAAACAAAGATAAGATTTTCACTCAGACGATCACAGCCAGACTTGAAAACGGAAGTCAGAAAGGACAGCTCATTCATTTGTCCAATCAGTATTCTTTATCCGGAGCAAATGATCAGAAATATTCGATTGGCGATGAAGTATTCGTTTCTATTGATAAAGGGAAACCATCAAACAAAGATATATCGGGAAGCATTATAGATAAAAAACGGGATAAACAGCTTTTGCTGATCGCCTGGGTTTTCATCTTCACCTTGCTTATCGTCGGCAAAAAACAAGGCTTCTTTTCGATCGTCAGCCTGATGTTTAATGCCGTTTTACTGTCGTTTGCATTAGATTTGTACAGGAAGCATCCTAATATAGGGTTAATTTTCATCTGCGGTATCTGTATTCTCATCTTTACGGTCATCTCATTGCTGCTTGTCAGCGGTTTTCACGCGAAAACATACGCCGCCATAACCGCGACACTCGCAGGCACGTTCGTTTCCCTGCTGATTACGTATCTGGTAATGCTGGCAACCGGAGAGAAAGGTCTCAGATATGAGGAAATGCAGTATTTAACCCGCCCTTATCACACGGTGTTTATGGCCGGGGTATTTATCGGATCACTGGGAGCGGTCATGGATGTGGCCATTACCATGACGTCATCTGTCTTCGGATTATATGAAGAAAACAAGGGTATCTCATTACAAGCTCTCAGACGTTCCGGGATGGAGATCGGAAAAGACATCATGGGGGCGATGACCAACATTCTGTTTTTTGCTTATATAAGCGGCTCTATTCCGATGATGCTTTTGTATTTGAAAATGATTCCCCGATAGGATTCACTCTTTCTATGAACATTTCCTTGGAAATAGCCAGAGCATTGGCCGGGGGGATCGGAATTGTATTAACCATACCCGCCAGTCTGTATGCTTCTGTCTTTTTTATTAAACGAAAGAAGGCAAGCTCATGAATGTCATCGTAATTCTCGCGGCGATTTTATTTCTATTAATGGTCATCATCGGCGGAAAAAAGGAGCGAGGTCTTTTATTGCGTTATTCTTAAATTTCGGTGTTCTCTTTCTCACCATTATTTTCATGACAGACCCGCATATCAATCCGATTGTTTTAACATTGCTCTCTTCCGCCGTGATTTGCAGCATTACTCTTTTTTATATTAATGGAGGAAACGTCAAAACCGTAACCGCCTTTATTTCTGCAATGCTGACCATTGCATTGCTGCTGTTTTTTATTATGGCCGTAACAAAACATACTTCGATTCAGGGATTCGGTGAAGAAGAATTGGGGGATATCGGTATATTCACACTGTTTGTCGGGGTGGATTTTGTGAAGGTTACCGCAGCTATGATCATCATGGGCACGATTGGAGCGATTACCGATGTCGCGATTTCCATTACTTCACCCATGCGGGAAATTTACAGTCATAATCCGTCCATGAGCAGAAAAGAACTGTACATATTCGGATTAAGCATCGGGAGAGATATTTTAGGAACGAATACGAATACGTTATTCTTTGCTTTTTTCGGCAGCTATTTGGCTTTAATTATCTGGTTTAAAGACTTATCATACTCAGCTGAAAAAATAGTGAACTCAAAAGTATTCAGTGCGGAAGCCGTCACCATTCTTTGCGCCGGAATCGGGATCGGCATCATCATTCCCGTTACGTCCTGGATCACCGCCTGTTTTTTAGCAAAACCAAATAAACAGTAAAAGCTGCCGGGACACGCCCGGCAGCTTTTTTTATCTTAAACCCACTTTACAACGTCTTTTGAGGCAGATCTTGTTTTCGGGCGCGGTTCTCTGACACGGTAGCCGAATGCGGCCATGACAGAGATGTCGAAACTTCCGTTTTCCAGAAGCCCTTCTTCTTCAAGAATCCGGTGGATTTCTTTGTAGTTGAAGCCTTCTACAGGACAGGAATCGATGCCGATCTGCGCAGCGGCTGTCATCATATTGCCGAGGGCGATGTAAGTCTGTTTGGATGCCCAGTCAAACAGCGCGCGATCTGATTCAAGCAGATTGAAATCATTTTTCTGGAATTCTTCCGTTTTGCTGATATAGCCTTCATACATATCTTCCGGCATTTTTTTGACTTCCCGCAAGTGATTTTTGACATAATCGGCGTCAAAACGGATATCCTTTGCCGTCCGGGCAAGCAGAAGTACGAAATGGCTTGCGGTCGGCAGCTGCTTTTGCGCCCCCCATGTGAACTCGCGGAGTTTTTCACGAAGCTCCGGATTTTGAACGACGACAAATTTCCAAGGCTCCAAACCGAGTGAGCTTGGGGATAATCTTCCCGTTTCTAAAATGAATTCAAAATCGCTTTCTGAAATTTTTTTCTCAGGATCAAATTCCTTTGTAGCGTGTCTGAATTGATACGCTTCGATGATCTGCTGTTTTTTATCTGACATTCATGATCTCTCCTTTTCATCTCGTTATGTACTATTGTAGCCATTATTTTTGAAAGTACCAGTACGCACATTTTTGTTGGATAGTATTCATTTTGATACTGACAAAAAAACGGGCTGCCGCGGCAGTCCGTTTTTATTTTTCTCTTCTCGCAAAGTCGACGAAACGGAATTTATCGAGCCTGTGCCGGCTTTCCGTATATTGGAAGAGGCTGGTATCCTCCAAAAAGACGCGGTTTTTCACGATCGCCATATGGCTGAACCCGCCGAGATCCAAATACTTCCGGTCTTCCTCCCCCGCCGGCTCCATGACAATTTCCTTTTGCGCGTAGCTGATGGACAGGCCGAGCTCTCCTTCGAGATACTCATAGATCGAATCTTCGCAAATCGCCTTCGTCAATTGAGGCACATGTTTTTTCACAAAGTAATCCTTGTCCAAAATAATATGTTCTCCGTCAATCCGTCTTGATCTGACGACTTCCCACACCTTTTCATCCGCTTCTGTACCAAGCTCTTTTGCGGCTTCTGAGGGAGGCAGGATCAGCCCGAGACGGTGAACCTCCGTTCTCGTCTCTTTTCCGAGCGTTTCCGAAAGCTCTTTGAAGCTGATCAGGCCTGAGACGGGAAAGCGCATTTTTTCTCTGTCTAATATGACGGAGCCTTTGCCTTTGATTTTCTGGATGTAGCCGTTTTGCGCCAGCATATTGAGCGCTTTACGGACGGTTTCTCGTGATGTGCCGTATTGATCGCACAAATCATTTTCAGACGGAAGAACGTCTTCAGCCTTCCGCTGGCCGCTTTCAATCTGCCGCACCATATCTTTATAGATTGTGATATATTTATTCACTTTCATTCATGACCACCCAGATTAGTGTATCACGCTTTTGTCAGATGATAAACGATCGATTCATACGGACGGAGCGTCAATCGTTCCGGCCGCCCTTCCCTCGGTTCATCATTCGTCAGCAGCACCGTAAACCGCCAGCCGTCCGTGTCTTTAAGCGGAACCGTAAAGTCCGCTTCTTTCCCGTAGAAGTTGTTGATGCACAGAAGTTTTTCATCCTTGCCGTGTCTGACGTACGCCAGAACCGCCGGATCATCTTCAGCAAGCAGCTCAAACGTTCCTTCAGTCACGATGTCATATTCCTTTCTGAGCTTGATGAGCTTCTGATAATGGTAGAAAATTGAATCCGGGTCCCGCAAAGCAGCTTCCGCGTTAATGTCCCGATAATCATCCGCCGCCGGAATCCAAGGCGTTCCCGTCGTGAAGCCGCCGTGCGGTCCGCTGTTCCATTGAACGGGGGTTCTTGCATTGTCTCTTGATTTCTCTTTTAAAATGGCGATAATGTCTTTTTCTGACACGCCTTCTTCCTTCATCTTTTTGTAAATGTTCAGTGATTCGACATCGCGGTATGAGCCGATGTCATCGAACTTCGGATTGCCCATGCCGATCTCCTCACCTTGATAAATGTAGGGCGTGCCCTGCATCATATGAATGGCCGCCGCCAGCATTTTGGCTGATTTCGTCCGGTATTCGCCGTCGTCTCCGTATCTGGATACGGCCCGCGGCTGGTCGTGGTTGCACCAGAATAATGCGTTCCAGCCTCCGCCGTTTTGCATCTCCGTCTGCCAAAACGCTAAAATCCGTTTCAGCTTCAGAAAATCAAACGGAGCGAGCGCCCATTTTTCACCATTCGGATAATCCACTTTTAAATGATGAAAGTTAAAGGTCATATCGAGTTCTTTATTTTCAGGGTTTGTGTACCGGATGCAGTGGTCAGCCGTTGTCGAGGACATTTCACCGACCGTCATGCTGTCATATTTCGAAAACACTTCCCGGTTCATCTCATGAAGAAATTCGTGCACGCGCGGCCCGTCCGTATAATAAGGGCGCCCGTCACGGCCATCCTCGGCATCAGGAAACGATTGGTCTTTAGAAATGAGGTTGATCACATCCAGCCGGAAACCGTCGATCCCTTTTCGGAACCAAAAATGCATCATGTCGTAAACCTGTTTTCTCATCTCTTCATTTTCCCAGTTCAAATCGGCCTGCGACACATCGAATAAATGCAGATAGTGCTGGCCTGACGCCGGGTCGAGCTCCCAAGCGGAACCGCCGAATTTTGATTCCCAGTTGTTCGGCGCCCGGCCGTCTTCCTTTCCGTCTTTCCAAATGTAAAAATCCCGATACGGACTGTCGGGTGACGAGACCGCTTCTTTGAACCATTGATGCTCGACTGATGTATGGTTTACGACAAGATCCATGACGACCTTGATTCCTCTTTTGTGCGCTTCATCAAGAAGGCGTTCAAAATCCTCCATCGTTCCGTATTCTTCATAAATGGTGCAGTAATCGCGAATGTCATAACCGTTGTCATTCTGCGGCGAATCGTAAATCGGCGTAAGCCAAATGACATCAATCAAAAGCTTCTGCAAATAATCAAGCTTCTCGATAATACCGTTCAGATCACCGATCCCGTTTCCCGTCGTATCATTAAAGCTCTTCGGATAAATTTGATATACCGCTGCCTTTTTCCACCATGGTGTGCTGTCTGTTTTCATTTTTCTTCACCGCCTGTATTGTTTTGAATGGAAAGGGAAAAGGGACAGCCTGTTAGAAGGCGCCCCGCAGGTTTTCTATTTTTGCCGTTTCAGCCGCGCATACCCGTATGTTCCCGCAAACGGGAGAATCAGCACAATCAGCATTCCGATCGCAAACGGACCCCAGTACCGGCTCATAATGGAGAAGATCCCCGGCACGCCGCCGACTCCGACCGAGCTTGCGAGAACGCCTTTGACGGAGATAAACATCCCCGCGATTCCCGAACTGATCATAGCGATCACAAACGGAAATTTGTAACGCAGATTCACGCCGAAAATCGCCGGCTCTGTAATGCCCAAATATGCGGAAATGCCGGCCGTCAGTGAAAGCCCCCGCTGTTTTTTATCTTTTGTAATCAGCATCATGGCCAGAGCCGCCGATCCTTGAGCGATATTTGACAATGCGAGCATCGGCCATAAAAATGTGCCGCCGAGCTTTGATCCGATTAATTGAAGATCGACCGCGAGAAACGTATGATGCATCCCCGTGATCACAAGCGCCGAATACAGCCCTCCGTACAGCAGGCCTCCGATGGCGGAGAATTGGCCGAAAACGGCAATCAATCCCGCCGTCAGCGCGTTACCGATCGCAAAGGTGATCGGACCGATGATAACAAAGGATAGAAAACCGATGACCAAAAGCGTCACCGGTGCGACGACCAACAGCTGAATGCCCTCCGGCGTCCGTTTCGTCAAAAAGAGCTCAAGCCTGGCAAGTAAATAAGACGCCAGCAGAATCGGAAGCACCTGACCTTGATACCCGACTTTCTGCACCTCAAGGCCGAACAGGTTCCACACCGGAATATCGCCGCTCTGCTCGGCGGCCCCGTAGCCCCATGCGTTTAACAGATCAGGATGCACCAGCATCAGCCCGAGCACGATACCCAAAAGCGGGCTTCCTCCGAACCGCTTCACTGCCGACCAGCCGATTAAAGCCGGCAGAAAAGCGAAGGCCGTCCCCGCAATCAGATTAATCATATTGGCGAGATCCGCCCATTGCGGATGCACTTGGACAATCGATTTCGTGCTGTAGAAAATGCCTTCCGCCGTTAAGATATTGTTCAGACCCATTAAAAGCCCGGCCGTAACGATCGCCGGCAAGATCGGAATAAAGATGTCCGCAAGCGTTTTCACAGCACGCTGCAAAGGATTCATTTTTTGCGCTGCCGCCTTCTTCACATCATCCTTGGACGCTTCACCCATCCCCGTTTCCTTCACTAATTCCGCATATACTTTGTTGACCGTCCCCTGCCCGATCACGACTTGAAACTGCCCGTTTACCGCAAAAGATCCTTTGACAATGTCTATTGCATCAAGCATTTTTTGGTTTACCTTGGTTTCATCTATTAATGCAAACCGCAAACGCGTCACACAATGAGTCGCCGCCTCAATATTTTCAATTCCGCCGACAGCTTCAGCGATCTGCCGCGCAGCCCGGTTAAACTCACCCATGCCAACCCCTCCGTAACCGTTTTCATTTTGTCTCGCAAACTTGTATATACATGTTTATGACTCTATTGTAATGATGTATATACATGTCGTCAATCTATTTTTATAGCGCTTTCATCACAAATATACTGCGAAAGACCCTGAAACAAAAAAAAGCCCTCCGGAACCGGGCCTTGACTTCTTGTTTGGTCGGGAACATGTCCGGGCGGAATTCACAACAGGAGCACAAAAAGCATACAGTACTGTACAACTAAGTTAAAGAGGTGTGAAGAGATGCCATCCACTGTTATCAACCTGTACTATTTGAAGATTAACAGTATTTCTGGCAACGGATCTATTACGATTGGGGAAGCGGCATACAACAGTCCCACCACAAATAACAAATCACAAGGACTGAACTCTTCATTCGGCGATACGTCACCTATAGAATCGATGATGGAGAACTTGTTAAATGATCCTGATGTCAACGACCAGACAGAAATCGGAACCGCAGATACCGCAAATGTTATGCCGGTACCGCCGACTATAGATTAAAGGGGTTTTTATGAATGCCTTACCAAATTAACGTCGTCAATATAAAAGTAAACGGAGCAACGCAAAACGGAAACGTCGATATCGGTCAGACCGTACAAAACAGCCACACCGCCAACAGCAAATTTGTCGGCGCAAACTTTTCTTTAGGGGATTTTTCGCCGGCCGCCGGATGTTTGAATTCGGGCCATCTTGACCCTGACGTGAGCGATCAGGATCAGATCGCCAACCCGTCAATGCCGATCGCAAATCAAATATAGGGAGGTTCTGCCGAAGTGGATATCGAAAAAATGAGAAAGTGGCTTGAGATTACGAACGAGCACAAGCCCAGCGACTTTTGGACCAATGTCCTGAAACGGAAATCTCCCGAAGATTTTTTCTCCTTACAAAAAAACACCCTGACTTATGATATTTATCAGGATGAACAGCACACATTTGTCATTGTGGAAATGCCCGGCGTTTACGAAGAAGAATTGACATTGAGGCTGCTGTCAAGAACACGGCTGCATATAAGAGGAAACATCACACCCCTTTTTCCAAAGAACATGGGCGTCTGCCAAAACCGGTATTACGGGGAAATCGATGAGACGATTGAGCTTCCTGAACCGGCTGAGCCCCACCTGTTACAGGCGCAGTGCGTAAACGGCCTGCTCCACATTTCCTACCCGCGCCTTATGGAGCACATTCCTTTTCAGAAAAAAATCTAAAGAGCCGGCTTACGGGCGGCCCAGCCGTCTGTACACTTTCTCCTTATAATGAGAAGATGCGGGTTTTGAAAACATGGCTTTCTCCTCCGTCAGTTTGTCGAGTCTGACTTGTTTTTCCGTCCGTTTGTTCCGCAGGTGATCCCGCTCCTGTTCATTGCGGCACTTGGCGATCAAATAATCGAGCGTCATCAGCTCTTTCTTCAGCGCGCCCTCATCCTCGGCGATCCCGGCGTTTTTTAATATGCGGTAGCCCATTCTGAGCGACTCCGGAAGATGTGCGGCATCGTCTTTCGGCAGGGGCTTTCCCATTCCTTTGATGCCGGCGAACTCTCCATCCTTAATGGCGCGCTTGATTTTATCTTCAGCCACGATATGGGCAATATCCATCACTGTTCACCTCTTTTTTCAAAAGAACCGGGTATGATTAAACGGAAACACAAAGCCCAGTTTGTTCCATTTATATGTTTTAAAGCTGTCATTCAACAGATCAACCCCCGTTGCGACAGCGTTTTTCGCCCTTTTTCCGATGAGCCTTTTCCACCTTTTCTATTTGCTGGTTTCATGGTATATTGATTACGTTCGTTTTTTCTATCGTTCCGTGTAAACCGTGATCGGAAAAAAGGAGTGTAACAATGAAAACATTTATAAAAGAAAGAGGACTTGCCTTCTTCTTGATAGCGGTCGTGTTATTGTGGGTGAAAACATATGTCGCTTATATTTTAAACTTTAACCTCGGCATAGACAACACGATCCAGAAAATATTGCTTTTTGTGAATCCGCTGAGCTCCAGCTTGTTCTTTCTTGGATTTGGGCTTCTTTTCAAGAAAAAATTACAGCAGACAGCCATTATTGTGATTCATTTTTTATTGTCTTTTTTGCTTTTTGCAAACATCGTCTATTATAGATTCTTTAATGATTTCATTACCATCCCGGTCATGATGCAGGCAAAGACAAACGGCGGCCAGCTCGGAGACAGCGCGTTCTCGTTAATGAGATGGACAGACGCCTTCTACTTCCTGGATACCGTCATTTTGATTATTTTGGCCCTTAAGATGAAAAAACCGGCTGAAAAACCGGTGAAGAAATCATTCAGAATCGTTTTGGCTTCCGCCGTGCTTATGTTCCTGATCAACCTCGCCGTCGCGGAATCCGACCGTCCTGAGCTTTTGACACGCTCATTTGACCGTAACTATCTGGTGAAATACTTGGGCACGTACAACTTTACGATTTACGATGCCGTGCAGAATGTGAAATCAAACAGCCAGCGCGCGCTTGCCGATTCAAGCGATGTAACGGATGTGGAAAACTATATGAAGGCCAACTATGACGTGCCGAACAACGTCTACTTCGGAAAAGCCGAAGGAAAAAACGTCATCTACGTCTCATTAGAGTCTCTGCAATCCTTTATCATTGACTATAAAATTAACGGCAAGGAAGTGACGCCGTTTTTAAACAAACTGGCGCACGATAATCAAACATTCTACTTTGATAACTTTTTCCACCAAACGGGACAAGGTAAAACATCTGATGCGGAATTTATGATGGAGAACTCTCTGTACCCGCTTTCGCAAGGTTCGGTTTTCGTCAATAAAGCGCAAAACACGCTGCAGTCCGTTCCTGCGATCTTAAAAGGCAAAAAGTACACGTCTGCCGCTTTCCACGGAAATACGCAGACTTTCTGGAACCGTAACGAAATGTACAAAGCGGAAGGCATCGATAAGTTTTTCGATTCCGCTTATTATGACATGAGCGAAGAAAACACGAAAAACTACGGCATGAAAGACAAACCGTATTTCAAAGAATCCATGCCGCTCTTAAAGAGCCTGCCGCAGCCGTTCTATACGAAGTTCATTACGCTGTCCAACCACTTCCCGTTCGGAATGGATAAAGAAGACACGGACTTCCCGGCGGGAGACTTTGGCGATTCAGTCGTCAATAACTACTTCCAGTCCGCGAACTATCTGGATGAATCAATTGAACAGTTCTTTCATGACCTGAAAAAAGACGGCCTGTACGATAAGTCGATTATCGTGATGTACGGAGACCACTACGGCATCTCCGAAAACCATAATAAAGCGATGGCGAAAGTGCTCGGCAAAGATGAGATCACTGAATACGACAATGCCCAGCTTCAGCGGGTGCCGCTCTTTATCCACGCTCCCGGCGTGAAAGGCGGCCGCAATCATAAATTTGCCGGTGAAGTCGATGTCGCGCCGACCGTTCTTCATCTGCTCGGCGTCGATACGAAAGATTATCTCATGTCAGGTTCAGATATCTTATCGAAAGAGCACAGAGAAGTCATTCCGTTCCGTAACGGAGACTTCATCTCACCGAACTATACGAAAGTGTCCGGCAAGTATTACGATACGAAAACCGGAAGACTTTTAGATGATTCAGAAGTCGACAAAAAAGAAGACTCTCTCGTCAAGACTGAGCTTGAAATGTCTGATAAGATCATCAACGGCGATCTGCTTCGTTTCTATCAGCCGAAAGGCTTTAAGAAAGTGGACCCTTCACAATTTGATTATACGAAACGTGAAGATTCCTCAGCAGACGATCAAAAAGAATAAACAAAAGCCAGATCATATCAATGATCTGGCTTTTTTATGTCCAGCTCCCGGCGGCGGCCATAGAGCGCTTTTGCAGGCTGTCGGAAAGAACTGAATAAGCGACGACTTTCTTTTTCTGCTGTTTGACAACATCTACATGATCTTCGTAGCTGTATACAAACACCGTCACATCTTTTTTCCTTTTCTCGTCTTAATGACAAGCGGATCGGCTCCGTTTTGCGGATGAAGATAACGCTCTTCATCCCCTGGGTATATATAATGCCGTTCGATAAACACGGCTTCGTTAAAATCATCAATCACCCGGCGTTTGTCTTCGCCTTCCAGACGTTTTCCGCCGAGGGAAACGGCAGCGGACGCGTCACTGAGCTTTGAATGGGTTTCAAACTTGCGGAGGATCCATTCCACCGCTCCGGTAGGAAGGCATGTCAGCACAATCTTAATCAGGCTTATGACAACAATTGAAACAACTGCAATCCATGTCACCTTACATCATCTCCATACTTGTTCTACATGAATCTTAACATAGAAGAAAACGTTGTTTTTTGTACATTATGTGAAACTTGATATATGTTCAAAAAAAATCCGGATCACATAGGTGATCCGGATTTTTCAAGTCTGCTTCTGGTCGTCAAGGCGGACGGCTTCTCTCAGCTCTTCCGCGACAAATTCGACGTTCGGCCCGATAATGACCTGTGCCGTTTTATTCCCCGTTTTGATAACCCCTTTTGCTCCCGCTTTTTTAAGCGCCGCCTCATTAATGAGAGACGTATCCTGCACGGTCAGCCTGAGGCGGGTCGCACAGTGATCAATCGTTTCGAGGTTTTGCCTGCCGCCGAGCCCCTTGAGCATGGCATGTTCTTCGACGGAACCGGCCGTATCTTCACTAAGCACTTCTTCCTCTTCCTCATCATCTTCCCGTCCCGGCGTTTTCAAGTTTAACGTTTTGATGAGCATATAGAATACGACAAAATAGATCACTGCATAACAAAGCCCGACAACGAGCAGCAAAAGCGGTTTTTCGGCAATGCCGTAGCTGAGGAGATAATCGATCGCCCCCGCCGAGAATGAAAAACCTGACCTGATTCCGAGAACATTCACGATAAATAAAGAGAACCCGGTTAATATAGCATGAACCCCGTACAAAAGCGGTGATAAAAACATAAATGCAAATTCAATCGGCTCTGTAATTCCGGTAATAAATGCCGTCAGCGCGAGACCGATCATCATTCCGGCCGTCGCTTTGCGCTTACTTGGCTTAGCCGCGGCAATCATTGCCAGACATGCGGCCGGAAGCCCGAACATCATAATCGGGAAGAATCCCGTCATATAAGTTCCCGCCGTCGGATCCTTCGCAAAGAAGCGGGCCAGATCTCCCGTTTTTCCGTGAAAATCGCCAAACTGGAACCAAAAAATATTATTCAGCACATGATGAAGACCGAATGGAATCAAAAGCCGGTTAAAAATCCCGTAAATCCCGGCGCCGATTCCGCCAAGCCCGATCATCCATTCCCCGAAAGACGTAATCACCGACTGAATCGGCGGCCACACAAATCCGAAGATCCCCGCCAAAATAATGGTAATCAGCGCCGTTACAATCGGAACGAGCCGGCGCCCGCTGAAAAACCCGAGATATTCGGGCAGCTTCGTATCCTTAAAGCGATTATACGTGTATCCCGCAATTAACCCCGCGATAATCCCTCCGAAAACGGCCATATTATTTGTCGAATTGATTGATTTTACAGCCGCGTCCAGCATGATATAAGAAATGGCTCCCGACAGAGCGGCGGCCCCGTTGCTGTCTTTGGAAATCCCGATCGCGATTCCGATCGCGAAAATCAGCGGCAGATGATCAAATACCGCGGTCCCCGCCGCGTAAATGAACGGAATATTTAATAAGTCCTCTCTGCCGATGGCCAAAATAATACCAACGGCGGGCAGAACGGCAATCGGAAGCATAAATGATTTTCCGAGTTTTTGCAAAAATTGAAGCATTTTACCCATCCCCCTTCTTTTTCTTAAATATACCACATAAGTTATCTAGTGATCTATACCAATTTTCCTTCATTTATTCACATAAGGCTTGTTGGTTTTCTATTTATAAACCAGTTGTGGTAAGCTTGAATCAGATGATTAAAAATAGAAAGCGGGAATGACAATGATTGTAACGAACGATCAAGAATTAGAAGGCCTTAAAAAAATCGGCAGAATCGTCGCGCTGGCGCGTGAAGAAATGAAGAAAAAAGCCGAGCCCGGCATGAGCACGAAAGATCTTGACCTGATCGGAAAGGCTGTGCTTGACGAGCACGGAGCCGCTTCCGCTCCGGAGAAGGAATACGATTTCCCGGGCGTGACATGCATCAGCGTAAATGACGAAGTCGCTCACGGCATCCCGAGCGCCTCTAAAATCTTAAAAGCCGGAGATCTTGTAAATATCGATATTTCGGCGGAGTTCGGCGGTTTTTATTCCGATACGGGAATTTCATTTGTACTCGGAGAAGGCGATGAACGTCTGCAAAAGCTTTGTAACTGCGCAGCATCCGCATTTCAGAAAGGATTGGATCAGGCAAAAGCAGGCAAACGCCAAAACCAGATCGGCAGAGCCGTCTACCATGAAGCCCGCTCCAACGGATTTACCGTTATTAAAACGCTGACGGGCCACGGAATCGGCAGAAACCTTCATGAAGCGCCGAACCACATCATGAATTACTACGATCCGTTTGATAACGCGCTGTTTAAAAACGGAACCGTGATCGCGCTTGAGCCGTTTATTTCCACGAAAGCGGAAACGATTGTTGAAGCGGGAGACGGCTGGACGTTTAAAACGCCGGATAAAAGCCTTGTCGCCCAAGTGGAACACACCATCGTGATCACAAAAGACAAACCGATTATTTTAACTGCATTGTAATGTTTCATCTCCCTTCCAAACAGGTATACAACAACTAACCCGAAGGAGGGAGACGCATGAAAAAAGATAAAGAAAAAATCAAAATCGAAAACGAAATACACGCCATGCACGGCGTAACGAAACAGCAGATTTTAGAGGATTTCGAGGAATTTAAGGCGTACCTTCATCAGAAAATTTCCGCCGGAAAAAAACTGGGTCTGGATGACAGCAAAATCATCAAAAGCGCCGCCATCCTCGGGGACTATCTCGCCAAACACGAGGAGCCCCGCAATGCGGAAGAAAAACTCTTACAAGAACTGTGGGACATTGCGGATGACAATGAAAAACAGCATTTGGCCCAGCTTCTCGTCAAACTTGCCGGACACTGATACAGTGCCCGGCTTTTTTATGCTCCGTTATAAGAGTTGTGCTACACTGGACATATGTCTGTGAAAGGAGCCATTTTTCAACATGTGGTTTATTATCTTCGGGTTTATTTTCTTTATTGAAAGCATCATTCTCACCGTTTACGGGGTGAAGAAAAAGAAGGGGATGCTGATTTATTTCGGCGTCGTTTTCGGAATCATGACACTCGGAACGGTGCTGTTAAAATTAACCGGCCATTAAGCATGAAAAGACCGCCCTTTACATATATATGTAAGAAAGCTTTACATCTCTGAATCGAAAGTCTCAGTTTTTGCATTATCCCTTTTCAGCGTCTTTTTATAGATGTTACAATGCCAAAAGTTTGGCAAAAGCTGAAGAAACCTCCCCAACGGGAGAACGGAGAAAGGAGTTTTCTGACATGCATTATGGCAGTAAAGGCTGGTATGTAGAAGAGTTAAAGAAAAAAGGAATTACCCACTATGAAGGAAGAAAGCTTCAAAGCTTCAAAAAGTACTTCCTTGCCAATCTGCTGGAAACAAAAAAACAAGCATAACGTAAATCAGCCGTGCTGTCAGTGCAGCACGGCTTTTTTTCTATACATTAGTGAGCCTGTCCCTTTTTTTAAGGAAGGACTCCCTCCAGCTTTCTGACAGCGCTTCTTCCCGCAGTATTTCTTCAATCGCTGACAGATTGCCTGAATCACGGTATTTCACTTCGTTCGCATACCAGACGGAAATGCTTTCTTTGCCTCTCGACAGACGCTTGAGAACGGGACGCGGATCGACATATCCTTCTTCAAGCACCCTGAAATAAAAGCCGGTAAATCCCGTCTGCTGTACACGGAGCACCATATCTTTGATGCCATATTTGAGCGCGAGTTTGACGCAGGGCTGGCGCGGCTGGCTTACTTGAACGACGGCTTCCCCCAGCTGAAAGACGTCTCCGATCCACACGTCTTGTTCGGCCAGTCCTTTGACCGTTACATTCTCTCCGAACGCGGCGGCGGGAAGTTTTCTCGCGAGCGTTGTTTCCCAATATGAATAATGCTCGGCGGGATACACGCACACCGCTTTATCGGGACCTCCGTGATGCTTCAGATCAGCCTGCCCGTCCCCGTCAAAATGGGTTTTATACAGCATGACGGGAGAATCTGCGGGCCGCTTGATGATGCCTGAATTGATTTGTCTGCCGGCAAATTCATGAATTGCGGGCTTTCCGAGATTGATAGATAAGACAGAATAGTCTTGCGTCATCTCGTTCACATCCTTTGCGAAATATCCTATCTTTCCTTTATCATAGTAAGAAAAAGGTGGTTTTTCCATGCTTCAGTATCATATGATTGCAGACGGCCGGGTTCAGGGCGTAGGTTTTCGCTACTTCGTCCAGATGGAAGCCGACAGACATAAGATAGCCGGCTGGGTAAAAAACCGTGATGACGGCCGGGTGGAAATCCTTGCCGAAGGCCCTGAAGAGTCGTTAAAACAATTTGCCGAAGCGGTCAGAAAAGGCAGCCCCTTCTCAAATGTCACAAACGTAACCATCGAAGAATCACACCGTCTGAAAGGGTACCGCACCTTTTCCATCAGTTACTGATAAGGCTTGTCCTGATAAAAATAATTCGGCTTCACAATCGTATCGTCATATGATTTATGAAAAATGTGGGTGGAAGCCGGCGAGATCGGCGGAATCAGCCAGGTCCAGTCGCCCGTCAGCTTTCTGCCCGCGTCTTGTTCCTGTTCTTCAAAGCGCTTAAATTGATTCGCGGCCGTATGGTGATCGACAATGCTGACACCGTGTTTTTTGTATGAATAGAGCACTGCCTTATTCAGTTCCACCAGCACCTGATCTTTCCACAGGTCAGTATTCAGGCTGGCGGAAATCCCCATGACCGAAGCGGCTTTTTTGAGCATATCATACCGCTTTTCGTCAGCAAGATTCCTTGCGCCGATTTCGGTTCCCATATACCATCCGTTAAAAGGCGCCGCGTTGTACGACAGTCCGCCGATTTCAAGCCTCATATCGGCGATAATCGGAACCCCGTACCATCTGAGATTTAAATCGGCAAACTCTTCAATATCCGGATGGGTGATCGGCACTTCTTTCACGAGCGTCTGAGGCAGGTCATACCAGACCGGCTGCCCGTCCCCTTTCATCCGGAAAAGCAGCGGCAGAATATCAAAATCGGTCCGCTTCCCGCGCCAGCCGAGTTTTTCGCAAACAGCCGTCAGCTCATATGATGCCGGATCACCGACTCTTCCTTTTTCAGTCTCATATCCCGCATAGCGGATGAGCTGGTGATTCCAGATTTCCACTTGTTTCTCCCCGTTCTTCTCAGGAGGGAAAATCGTAATCGTCGGTTTAATTTTTCCGCCGTTCGTGGCGATTTCAATATGTTCAAATAATGCGTCACGCACCTCTTCTTTCGTGTTCACATTGCGCCGGTCAATGACGTTCAGCGATTGCCAGAACAGACGCCCGATACAGCGGTTGCTGTTGCGCCACGCCATTTTCGCCCCGTGTTCAAGCTCTTCCGCCGTATGGACGTAACTTCCCGTCCGCTCTATCTCATCTTTTATCGCGTGCAGTCGCGCGTTGATTTGCGATTCCATTCCGAGTTCCCGATAGCAGACATCAATAAAATCCTTCGCCTCATCCCAAAGTATTTCCGTATGTTTCAAAAAACTCTCTCCTTCAATTTACATCTGTTTCCCATTGTATCGTTTTTAGGTGTGAACACAATGGTTTTTTGTATCATACTGGAAACTGCAAAGAAAAAACACCTGTGATTTTCGCAGGTGTTTCACAAAACGGAATGCAGTTTTTCAGCCAGTGTAAGCAAATCCTCACGGTAGTTTTTTCCCGTCATCGGAATTCCGTGACCCGTCAAAAGCGCTTCCGGCTCCAGTTCCGCCAGTTTCTGAACGGATGCGGCCGCCGTCTGCGTATCCGCTGTAAAATAGGCGGGCGGCCCGTGAAGCTCTTGTTTTTGAATGACAACGTCCGCAAGCGATTCCTGTTCAACAGTGATCACGGCATCACCGGCAAGCAGCACGCGGTCTTTATCCCGGAATAATGAAATATGGCCGGGTGTGTGGCCTGGCGTATGCACCCATCTCCATTCCTCAAGAAACGGAACGGTACCGTCTGAAGGCAGTGCCTGAACGGACGGAATGCGGATCGTATGGCGCGGAAACAGCGGTGACAGCTTTGCGACAAGCCCTTTTTTCGCATCGGGCCTGGCAGGCGGATAATCCGCTTTCCCCGTGACGTACGGGAGCTCCTTTTCATGAATGTAAACCGGCACATCCCAAAGCTCAAGCAGTTCTTCAATCGCACCGACATGATCAAAATGACCGTGTGTCAAAATGACCGCCTTCAGCTCATACCCCTCTTTGAATCGGCGTTTCATTTCTTCTGTTATCATCTCCGCCGATTGAGGCATTCCCGCGTCAACCAGAATGATTTCCCGCGGAGCTGAGGGACTTTCGATAAAGTAAACATTCGCAATCTGCACGGTCAGTCCGTAAACGCCATCCGCCGCTTTAAAACCGGCGCCGCTTCTCACTGAAAAAAGCGGCATAAACGGATCACTCATCATGGCACCTCCTCTGATGCCTTTAGTGTGCGACGAACCGGGTGTTTTATGTTAAAAAATCGTGATTGCGCCGATGATGAGCGCAAAGGCCGTCATGACGATAACGGCAAGAACCGCCCATTTCATCGCAAATTTCTGGTGTTCATCAATGGTGACCCCGGCAAGCCCGACTAATAAATGCGTCGACGGCACGAGCGGGCTTAACATATGAATCGGCTGGCCGATAATCGAAGCGCGGGCGATTTCCACCTTATCTACACCGTACGCCACGGCGGTCTCAGATAAAATGGGCAGCACGCCGTAAAAATAGGCGTCATTAGGCATCAGAAACGTAAAGATACCGCTCGTTAAGGCAACAATCGCCGGAATAAAACCTCCCATCTGTTCCGGAATAAGCGATACGAGGGAAATGGCCATTTCATCAACCATCTTCGTCCCCGTTAAAATTCCGGTAAACACGCCTGCGGCAAAAATCATCGAACCGATCGCAAGCACATTGCTCGAATGGGCTGAAATGCGCTCCCTTTGATCGTTAAGTTTCGGATAGTTGACAATCAGCGCGATACAAAACGCAATGATGAACAGCACGGTTAAATTCACTTTTCCTGACACTAAAAATCCCACTAAAGAAAGCGTTAACAGTAAATTGAACCACCACAGTTTCGGCCGCTTCCATTCATCTTCCGCAGCCGCAGCCGTTTCATTTGTATGGGACGGCTGTTTTAATTCGATCACCCCGAGCCGTTTCCTTTCCATCCTTCCGAGTACATAAGCGACCACAATCATACACACCATTCCGCTCGCGATGACGGGCATCATCGGCCCCGTCAGCTCTGCCGGGTCAACGCCGAGCGCACTCGCCGCACGCGGCGTCGCGCCGCCCCATGGTATCGTGTTCATGATACCCATGCCGACCCCGGCGATTCCCGCTAAAATAATCGGACGGATTCCGAGCATGATATACAAAGGCAGCATTGCGCTTGTCGTAATCATATACGTCGTCGAGCCGTCTCCGTCCAGTGCGACAAGCATGGTCAAAACGGCTGTTCCGACTACAATTTTGAGCGGGTCGCCTTTAACCAGCTTTAAAATACGCGACACCATCGGATCAAATAAACCGGTATCAATCATAATGCCGAAATAAAGAATCGCAAATATAATCATCACTGCGATCGGCGCCACCTGTTCAATGCCGGAGATCATCATCTCGCCGACCCGGTTAAAAGAAAACCCGGCAATCAGCGCAAACACGATCGGCGTTAATACGAGCGCCGTTAACACTGAAAGCCGTTTTGTCATAATCAGCACCATAAAAACAAGCATCATAAGAAAGCCTAAGATTGCTAACACAGTATGTCCCCCTTATTATGAATACGCTTACATTTTAAAGGCCCGATCCCCTTTATCCGCCTTTTTGCTATCTTATGAGAATTGGATATTGAAGTAAATATTTTGGATTTTAAAGATTTTTAATTTTTTATAACCTTTTCGTTCATTTTGTTCATTTATAAATCAAAAGCCTTCCGCAAATATGCGGAAGGCTTATTTTTCGCTGCTCATCATCTCTTTATAGAACTCGGTCTGCTCTTCTAAAAAGCGTTTTGCGCCGCTGCTGTTTTTATAAAAGCTCTCCCAATCCCGTTTTTTCAACATTTGCTTCCACTCCGCGGATGAGGTAATCTGTTTCAAAGCCTGATCCCAATAGGCGATCTCGCCTTCGGTCATGTCTTTCGGCCCCATGATGCCTCTCCAGTGCGCAAAGACAAACGGCACCCCCTGCTCTTTCCATGTCGGCACATCGCTGAAGCCGGAGAGCCTTTTGTCAGACGTAACGGCCGCCAATGTGATTTTCCCTTTCCGATAGGCGTCTCTCGCTTCTGAAATGGTCATTGAGGCGGCGTCTATCTCGTGACTGATAAGAGCTTCAATGACTTCATTGCTGCTTCCGTATTGAAAAAAGCGGATATCAAACGGAGAAATTCCGGCCATTTCCGCCGCTCTCGCAAAGGAGAGCTGGTCATCATTTCCGAGGCCGGGCGCAAATCCGATTTTTATGCCGCCCGGATGTGCTTTAATATCGCCGAGCAGCCGCCTTCCGCTTTTTATCTTTGAATCCTTCGGAAGAGCGACGGTCTGCCACTCTTTTGCGATAATGGCCAAAGGCGTAAAATCAGCTGCCTTCAGCCGGCTTTGTCCCAAAATTTCATTGCTTAACAGCAGACTTGAATTCATACTGATGACATCCGTTTTTCGTTCGTTTACATATTTCCAGCCGCTGTCTCCGCCTCCGCCGGGTTTATAGACGATCTTAACAGGCCGGCCTAATATTTGCTTCCGCTCTATTACCGATTGCAAAGCTTTTGCCGTTACGTCCCAGCCCCCTTGAGGCGCTGCCGGAACGACAATTTCAACCGGCCCTTCAGCTGAACGGATGCCCGCCATCTGCCGTCCGTCAAAAGAAACCAGCGCCGCCAGCATGACAAGAAGCACTCCCAACCGCTTCATTTCTCCCATCCCTTATTCATGTGCTAAATAATATTTCCGTTCCGGCCTGCCGATAATGCCGTACTCTAATTCAGCGAGCGCTTCTTCCCGAGAAACGAGAAACTCGGCGTAGCGCCGCGCCGTTGTTCTGGAGGCGCCCATTTTTTCGCCCAGTTCTTCAGCCGTCATCCCTTTTTGGGACGCCCTGAGCGCGTTTTTGATTTTTTGAAGCGTAATCGAATTAATGCCTGTCGGCAGATCATTGTGCTGTTTTTGTTCTTTCTGACCGCTTCCGAAAAACATGTCGATCACGGACTGGCTCAGCTCCGGCTGTGAGTGCAGCCATTCTCTTTTTTCACGGTACTGCAAAAGCACTTCTGTAAATTTATGTGCCGACACCGGTTTTATGACATAGTAGGAAACGCCTGATCTGAGCGCTTCCTGCAGCAGCCTTGTTTCGGCAGAAGCCGTAATAATGATGATATCAACGGAAGGAAAACGGCCGCGGATAAGCGGGAGCAGATCTGTCCCCAGCTCATCCGGCATATAAATATCCAAAAGCAGCAGATCAGGCTGCCGTTTCTCAAGCAGCGATATGGTGTCTTTGGCATTGATTGCTTTGCCGATGACATTGAATCCATCAAGATGTTCGATAAATTTTTCGTGAATTTGCGCTATTCGAAAGTCGTCCTCTGCAATCGCGATGTTAATCACACCGATTCCCCCTTTGGCCTTTCTTTCGGTATAAACACCGTAAATACAGCACCGCCGCTCTTTTGCTGCGAAATCTCTATCGATCCCTGCAATTCACTGACGGCTTCTTTCAGATTGGCTAAGCCGTATCCTCTCCTTGTCCCCTTTGAAGAGTAGCCCTTTTCAAATATCGTTTCTGTTTTTTCCTGAGGCACGCCGTCTCCTGAGTCCGCCACTTCGATGACGATATCCCTGCCGATATCGGTCATGAAAAAGGATACCTCTTTTTTCTCTTTTTCGGCGACGGCTTCGAAAGCGTTATCAATAAGATTTCCGATGATCGTAATGAGCTGGGATGAACCCACATGCTCCGGCAGCGATTCTAAAAAGCTGTTTTCATCTATTGAAAGCTTCACTTTCTTCTCAGACGCCTTTCCCATTTTTCCTAATAGTATGGCCTGAACCCGCTGTGAATGAATGTTTTGAAAGAGGATTTCATGCTGTTCATTCTGGATGGCGTACTCTTCTTTTATCAGTTCAATGGCTTCATTATATTCTCCCAGCTCTAACAGACCGAGTATCGCGTAAAGCTTATTCGAGAATTCATGCGTTTGCGCCCGGAGATCCTCCGAGTATTTTTTCATTTCAGTCAGCTTGTTGATCAGTTTCTTGAGCTCCGTTTTTTCGCGGAAGCTGATCACCGCTCCGTATACTTGTCCGGTCTGCTTCATTTCTTTCACGTTTAAGATAAATACTTTATCTCCGGCACGCACCTCCACGTTCGGCGGTAATTCTCCCCCTGCCAACACCGGCATGAGCTTTGCGCCCGGCATGATTTCTTTTATATGCCTTCCGATCATCGGTTCCGGAAGATTCAGCATATCAGCCGCAGATAAATTCATCATGGTTACCGCGCCTTCTTTGTTTACGGCGATAATCCCTTCTTTCATCGCAAGGAGCATCGCATTGCGTTCCCTGTACAGCGCTGCAATTTCATGCGGTTCAAGGCCGAGTGTATCTTTACGGATGCTTTTTGCGAGCGCCGCCGCTCCCCCGATGCCGATAAGAAACACCAAACATGCAAAATAGCCTAAATGCCGCAGATGCGCTTTCATATCTTTTTCTATCTCATCTTGTAGAAATTCGACTGTCACCGTTCCGACGACTTCGTTATGATTTTTTTCCTCCAAAATAACCGGGGCGCTTCCCCGGACGGCCTTCATTCCGTCGGAAACCGGAGACCCGCCGAACATGACGGTTTTGTTTTGCAGATTTTGATTTTCTTTCGGAATACTGCTTCGGGCCGAATGAAATGCAACATGCCCTTTTTGATCAGTGATGTAGACGGCGTGCGCGCCTGCCTGTTCTTTCATTTGTTCAATGACATCTAACTTTGTAAAAGCCTCTTGATCCGCAAGCCGGAACGCCTCTTTTACGGGAGGCATATATGAAATGGTTTTTGCCGTTTGCACCGCCAGCTGTTCAGCCTGCTTCTGCCCTTCCTTTAATTGCTGAAAGGCAAATATAACCGTGAGCGTTCCGATGACAAGTATTAATAAAGCCGTAATTAATCCGGCGATTTTCATTTGCAGAGAGACATAAAACCGCTTCGCTTCCAACACAGCACCAGCCGTCCTTTCCTCCTAAAATCATACCATTTTTTAAATCTTTATTTCTCATTTTTGAGAATTTTCGTGATCTTTTTCTCTTGCGGCTTACCAAAAAGGTGATGATAGGTATATATTTACTTTTACACAATTGATATAACACATAAAAAAGACTGACCGAAGTCAGTCTGCAATCTATCAGGAAATTGTAACTCCCGCGCTTGCATATCCCGCCACTGTATTAATAAGCGAAAGGCCTGTAGCAGTGGCGGAGAATACCATTAACAGCCGGGTTTGAGGAGTTACCGCAATGTTCAGTCCTGTCGTGATTCCGTTGCTGATGCTGCCGATTGACAATACGCCGGTGAGGGGAGGAGCTAAAGTGACGGATGCTCCGGGGATCGGCGTGAACGTATTGTTCGGCACAGTAGAACTGTATAGTTGTGCGGTTATCGTAACAGTCGAGCCGACAAGCGACAATGCTGCGGTTGTACTGAAATAGGCGGCAATTGATGTAATGGTTCCGCTTCTCGGAGCAGAAAAAGCAAAGTTCAGCAGAGTTCCTCCAGCCCCGGTAAGATCAATTGCGCCTCCCCCTCCGACATTGACGCCCGTCACAGAATTGCCGAACCCGACAAGGCTCACCGTTCCGATTAATCCGCCGGCAATGGTCGTCACGGCAGTGGGAAGACCTGAAGCATAAGGAATGATCGCGCCTGCTCCGGTGATCCCAGTGGCTCCGGTTATCCCAGTTGCGCCTGTTACTCCGGTTATCCCCGTTGACCCAGTCACTCCCGTTACACCGGTTGTGCCGGTTGAGCCTGTCGATCCCGTTGCTCCTGTTACACCAGTTGAGCCCGTTACACCAGTTAGACCCGTTACTCCGGTTGAGCCGGTTGCTCCAATCGCCCCTGTTACTCCAGTTGAGCCCGTGGTTCCGGTTGCTCCAGTCGCTCCTGTTATCCCCGTTGCACCAGTCACTCCAGTTGCTCCGGTTTCTCCCGTTGAACCAGTTCGGCCTGTTGTACCTGTCGCTCCGGTTGCGCCGGTTGAACCGGTTACACCCGTTGCTCCAGTTACTCCTGTTGAGCCAGTCGCGCCTGTTTCTCCTGTCGATCCCGTTGCGCCGGTAATCCCAGTTGAGCCTGACGATCCAGTTGGACCGATCTCTCCCGTTGGACCCGTTACTCCGGTTGGGCCGATCTCTCCCGTTGGACCGGTCGAGCCGGTTACTCCCGTTATTCCCGTTGCGCCTGTCGCCCCGGATGCACCCGTTGCTCCGATGGGGCCGGTTGCTCCCGTTGCTCCCGTTGAGCCTGTCGGTCCGGTTGAACCAATTGCTCCTGTCGATCCTGTTGCACCAGTCACTCCGGTTGAGCCCGTTATTCCGGTTACTCCGGTTGCACCGGTTGAGCCTGTTACTCCAGTCACTCCGGTCGAGCCCGTGGTTCCGGTTGCTCCTGTTACACCAGTCGAGCCGGTAGCTCCAGTTACTCCTGTCGGACCAGTTACTCCGTTTGGGCCGGTTACACCCGTCGCTCCTCTTACTCCCGTTGCACCAGTTGCTCCCGTTGCACCAGTTACTCCGGTCGCTCCTCTTGCTCCGGTTACTCCTGTGGGACCCGTCACTCCTGTGGGACCTGTAATTCCTGTTACGCCAGGTTCACCCCCGGTTTGCGCCAATGAAACGTCATCTATTAAAACCGTTCCGGAAGAAACTTTACTTAATACAATGACGGCAGAGGCCGCGCCAGAAGGCACACTGCTTGTTTTATAGATTTCAGACCATGTGTGAAAGAGCACGTTCGGCAAATTTCCGGGTGTGATATTTTCTTGAATGGAACTGATTTGTTCACCTGCTGCGCTGACATAGATGATCTGGAGAGTGACTTGGGGACTTGGCTCATTTCCGAGCGTTGCGAGTGATACGAATAGAGTCACTGACTTGGCTGAAATGGGAACGATTTGACTGAGGTAAGCATATGGCTGAGCTCCAATAAATTGCGCAGAATATCTCCCTGAATGTGCAAACAAACTGTTAATCTGGGTATTTGCCGAACTCCACCCCGCTAATGTGCCGGTTTCAAAGCTTCCGTTTATAATCGGATTATTCATTCAATCTTTTTCCCTCTCCTTCCCGTTGTTGACCGTCTTACTTATTAAGACAGCATATTAATACGGGCTGTGTTTTGACAACCTAAATAAAAAAGGTGATTTCTTTTCATCACCTTAATCCGATCCTTGAATGGGGAATCCCGTCGCAATGAGGGAGCGGTTTGCCGCTGCGACTTGTGTTACGTAGTTCGAAGAAAGGACGGATAAATAGAGCTGATACGCGGCTGTTTCATCCGCCATCATTCCGTCGATGTACGTAAAAGGAATTCCTATGATTTGCCCGCCTGAAGAAAAGAGGTTCCTCTCTTGTCTCTGTGTTTGTATCGATACGCCATTTCTTTGCAGCTCGACAGCTAAGACCAATGAGAAATGAGACGCGAGCGGATCTAATTCCACATTTACTTGTATGACGGCATCCGTTTTCACCAATTGATCTGTCGGCGCAGCTATCACTGCGCTTAACACGTTTATCGGTGTTCCTTCTAACGGAATCGTCATTAGTTCTGCTGTATTTTGAAAAGCTACCGCAGGAACCGCTCCCGGCGGCCCCTCAGGCCCCGGGGGACCGGGCGGACCCGCCTCCCCTTGCGGACCGCGGGAGCCGGCGGGTCCTCTTTTGCCTTCGGGACCTCGCAGCCCGGGTACGCACAAGGCAGATCGATCTTCATCTGAAGACGGAAATCGTTTTTCCGTCCCTGTTTCCGGACTTTCATGTTCACATGGTAATTGTTCATACCGGCGTTTCATATGTCTGCTCATATATTTGTAAGGTTTCTGTTTCAATATCATGTATTGATTACGGCCGCTGCTCATATTATCACCCCGGCAATATTCTATTCGCACTGAAGTCATCATGTGCAGGCCCTTCCCATTCCTTACAGAAATAAAAAAAGGCAGACCTGAGTCTGCCTTTTTTCTTCTACCATAACCCTAATACTTTCCACCATAATCCGCCGATCACAAGCCATGTCACAATATGGACGATTGACAGGATAAAGCCGATGGACCACCATTTGCTTTGCGATATATAACCCGCTCCGAAAAAGACCGGAGCCGCTCCTGATCCGTAATGCGTCGTCGAACCGAAAAGGTTGCTGAAAAACGCCAGGCTGAGCGCCGCCAACAGCGGCGGAGCGCCTGCCGCCACGATGACGGCAAGAAATGCCGCATACATGGCGCTGATATGCGCGGTTGCACTCGCAAAGAAGTAATGCGTGTAATAATACACGACAATCAGAATCATAAATGCCACAATCCATGAAAAACCGGAAACAGATGATTTCATCATATCGCTGAACCAAGACACCATGCCGAGCTCATTCAGGAAATTCGCCAGCATCACAAGCGCCGCGAACCAAGTCAGCGTATCCCATGCACCTTGTTCCTTTTTGATGTCCTCCCATGTTAATACCTGTGACAAAAGCAAAACGGATAATCCGATCAGGGCCGTCGTCGTTGCGTCGATATTTAAGCTTCCTCCGAAAATCCACAGCGCAAGCACCAATAAAAAGACGATGACCATGGAGAGTTCGGATTTTTTAAACGGACCCATTTCTTTCAATTTTTCCGTTGCGATTTTAGCCGCGTCCGGTGTTTCTTTAATTTCCGGCGGATACAGCTTATAAATGACGAGCGGCGTAATGATTAAGCTCGCCAATCCCGGTACAATGGCCGCGATTGCCCAGCTTGTCCATGTGATGTCCACCCCTGCGACATCGTGGGCCAGCTTGGCGATCAGCGGGTTCGCCGCCATTGCCGTCAAAAACATCGCAGACGTAATCAAGTTTCCTTGAAAACCGGTTTTTAATAAGAAAGCGCCGATTTTCCGCTCTGTTCCGTCTGCCGGCGTTGATCCGAAAGTTTCGGATAATGATCTGATAATAGGAAAAATAATGCCGCCCGCCCGTGCCGTGTTGCTCGGAATGGCAGGTGATAAAATTAAATCACTGAAAAGCAGTGAATAAGAAAGGCCGAGTGTTTTCTTCCCGAACCGTTGTACGAATACGTAAGAAATCCTGGCGCCGAGCCCGGTTTTGATAAATCCCCGGGAAATAAAAAAGGCGATGACAATCAGCCAGATTGTCTTGTTTCCAAATCCGCTTAACGTATTTTCAATAGATAGCGTTCCCGTTAACGCGGTGACTGCCAATGCAAAAATTGCAATTGCGCCCATTGGCAAGGGCTTGGAGATAAAGCCGATAATTGTTGCGACAAAAATAGCGAACAAATGCCATGCTTTAGGTTCAAGTCCGGACGGCGCGGGAATAAACCAAATGATTAATCCCACAGCAACAGTAATAAGCAAAGGAATGATTTTTACTGCCTGCTGTTTTTTTGCGTCTTTTTCTGAAGCCATTACAGGTCTCCTCCTATTTTGTTGTCTTCCATCCCCTATCCCATTTTACTACTTAACTAAGTTAATAAACGTTTTTGTTAATTAAAAAACACAAAGGAATATTTTCCTTTGTGCTTCTTGTTTATTATTTTAATATACCCGACCCGGCTTTAGATATAACATCTGATTTTACATTTGATGATGAGCCGATGAAACCGTGCAATGACGGTGTCCAGCCGACGGACTGACTTAATCCGTTGGCGGCTGACGCGTTGATGGAGGCGCCGTTTAAAAGAGTGCCGTCTTCATGAAGCGCTTTTCCGCCGCTGAAGACGCTGATGACTTTATCAGCAGCCAGTCCCGGCACTTCAAAGACATTATTCTGGGCATATATTTTTGACGCGTGGCCTGCGCCCCACGCATAGCTGAACGGGTATGCGGCGCTTTTAGAGCCTGCGTAAAAATTATTATAAATATGAACCTGCCCGTACCGGACCCGCGGTGCGCGCTGGACGATGTTCTGGTAATAGTTATGGTGAAGGGTCACCTTCAGTTTTCCTTCATCCGACGTCTTGCTGTCGCTGTTTCCGATGACGGAGCCTTTGTCATGGTCATGATATTTATTATAGGACAATGTAATATAATTCGCCCCGTTGGCTATATCCGTCTGGCCGTCATGGTGCTGATATTTTCTCCCGTAATAGTAAGGAAAACCGCTGTCGGGATTCGATCCGTCATTAAAGGTGCAATGATCGATCCAGATGTGCGTCGCGCCGTTAATGGTGATATTGTCATATTCCGAGTTCCAGTTGCCGCTGCTGCCGTCCGTCGGGTCCCATTGCGGAAAATAGTCGTAAGCGTCTTGAAATTCAATGTTGCGGATGATGACATTGTCGACGCCGTTCTTTATATTAAAACTTCCGCCTGTCACTTTGGCATTTGAACCCGAACCGATGATCGTCGTATTTGAAGGAATGTCAATCACGACCCGTGCTTTCTGGTTTTTTTGAGATCGCTGTCTGGCGTCTTCCTGGGTGCCTGACGGCGCTTTTTTCCCCCATTTGTCCGGGTCGTACGCCTTCAGATAAGCGTTGAGATCATATGCCGGATCCTTATAATCATTAAAGCCGAGCGTTTTATTCCGGTCGTCCGTATTCATATTGATTGTGCCTTGTATGTAAATAATCTTCGGCGTGCTGTTGGCGCTTCCCCCTAATGCAGAAACGAGCTGCTGTCTGTTTGATACGGTGTAGACATTCGATGAAGAGGCTTTCGCGCCGCCGGTTGTCCCGCCGGAAGCGGCTCCCCAGCCGTCATTTGTTCCTAACGTCTGCCGTCCCAGGTCAGCGGCATAGACGTCCGCAGGGCTCATACATAAACAAACCGCCAGCATAAATAACATTTTTTTCATGAATTGTGCTCCTCCTGATTTTTCATTCCAATTTATTACAATTGAATTCTATCAAATCAGTTGAGAAACGGCACCGAAAATGTACAGCATGTGCCTTTCGGTTTTATTGCGGAAACCGCAAAAAAATCCCAAGGGACCGAAAACCCCTTGGGATCTGTTCAGCTTACGCCCATGATTTTACTTTTTCGTTATCCGTGACAAACAGAAGAACTTTTCCTTCATCTAAGCGCTTTTCAAATTGTGATGCTTCCTCTTCTGAAAAGCCGATTTCATGAATTTTGTTGCGGAGCTCGTCGCCTTTTTTATTAAACATATTGCCGACCGCGTGTTTAATGCCCGTTTCTTTCGCTCCGATGGTATTGACATCAGTATTATCTGCCAGACGGTCCGTTCTGTCGTCATCATGAGAAAGCACATATACGTCTTCTTTTGCGACACCCAATTGCTGAAGCTCTTTTACGTCCTGCATCAGTTTTTGATCATTTGTATATTCTCTTACTACCGGTTTCATTGATAAGTCCTCCCTTTTGTTTTTGTATATTGGATGTTTACCCGCTCAACCAAAGGTCAAACAAAAGAAAGAGAGTTCCGGGAAAAAACGGGCAGATTGTCGCTGGATATTTTCCGGCGGGACATGTTACAGTAGGGAAAGCTACATTTATCAGAAAAATAAAAATCTTCATGAGCCGATTAAGCAGGGAGGTGGTTCCTATTCATTACTTTTCACCGGAACAGCGATTTAACGCTTGGGTTGTCAGTGATTTAGTGAAGCAGGTATTCCGCCGGCATACCCGCTGCCCGGATGGAATAAAAGAGCTTACGGTCTTTGCTGAAGATACTTTTCATATTAATATCGATTTCGTTTTCTCTATCATTATCAATATCGGTGATATCGAATCCGTTCTGCCGAAAGAAATTGAAAATAAGCTGGGTTCTTATCTGACCGCGCTTCAGCCCGTCATTACCGCTGACATGCTTCATTCTTCAAAAACGAATGCCTATGAATATTTGGAACATGAGAAAAACACCGATGTGTACCGGTTATTCTTTTAAATACGCATATAAGGAAAGAAGGGCCCGGGCCCTTCTTTTTTGTTGCCGGCGGACGGTTTGATTTTGTATTCGGGAAATGGTTCGTGTTACATTTGGAACAAACACTCATGTTGAAGGAGGATGCATCATGCCGAAAAATCAGCAGCAGATTCAATTGGCAAGACGCCCCAAAGGCGTTCCCGTCCATGACGATTTCCGCTTTGAAACGATTGCCGTTCCCGAACCGAAAGACGGCGAAGTGCTTGTGAAAACGAGTTATGTGTCCGTTGATCCGTACATGCGCGGACGGATGCAGGATACAAAATCATATGTAGAGCCGTTCGCTTTAGATGAAGCCATAACAGGCGGAGTGATTGCCGAAGTTCTGACAGACGGCGATAAGCTGAAAAAAGGAGATGTTGTGATCGGAAATCTCGCATGGCAGGAATATTCAGCCGTCAATGAGTCCGCCCTCCGCAAGTTGGATACGGATATCGCACCCGCCCAGGCGTATCTCGGCATTTTAGGGATGACCGGACTGACCGCTTACTTCGGGCTGCTCGATATCGGCCGTCCGAAAAAGGGCGAAACCGTCGTCGTTTCAGGGGCTGCGGGCGCCGTCGGCTCAACGGTCGGGCAGATTGCCAAAATCAAAGGCGCGCGGGTTGTCGGCATCGCCGGTTCTGACGAAAAAATCGCGTACCTGAAAGAGGAGCTTCAATTTGATGAAGCCATTAATTACAAAACGGCGGATGATATTCAAAAAGCGCTTGAACAGGCATGCCCTGACGGCGTCGATGTCTATTTTGACAATGTCGGCGGACCGATTTCAGATGCGGTGATAAACCTGCTGAATGAATTCGCCCGCATTCCGGTATGCGGAGCGATCTCTTCATATAATACCGAAAGTGAAGAGGAAGACATGGGCCCCCGCGTCCAGCCGAAGCTGATCAAAACAAAAGCGCTGATGCAGGGGTTCATCGTCAGTGATTATGCTGACCGCTTTTCCGAAGGCGCGAAACAATTGGCCGAATGGCTCAAGGACGGGAAGCTTCATTATGAAGAAACGATTACGGAAGGATTCAGCCATATTCCTGACGCGTTCCTCGGCCTGTTTAAAGGAGAAAACAAAGGCAAACAGATCATCAAAGTCAGTGATCTAAGTTAACATGATGATGAAAAAAGGAGGGCTTTGTCCCCTCCTTTTCTGCTTTTTCGCATCAGCCGCGAAGAATCAAAGTCAGAAAGCCGTCTTCATCAGGCTCCGTATCTTCCAAAGTGAATCCCGCTGCTTGAAAGCAGGCTAAACTGATTTGATTGTCTTTTTCGATGCTTGCCGCCCATTCCCGCACGCCGGTAAACCCAGGATCAGTCAGCAGTTTTTGCAAAATCTGTTTTCCGTACCCTTGAAGCTGGTACAAAGGATTGACGATCAATCCGATATACGCCCGTTCCTCCACAAACTCTATAGAGACCATTCCTGCCGGAAGCTGCCCGTCATATGCCATAATGACAGTATCGTCTTCATCTTTATTCAATCGTGCATACCACGCGTCTAATGGCAGCATCGCATCCATTCTCCGTCTGATGTTATCGTTCTTAAACCAGTGTTCAAGTATTTTCAGCTCACGTTCCTTCAATATTTGAAATCGGTCTATTGAACCCATCTTCCCACTCCCCCACCCGAACCTTTTCTATTATTTTACAATAAAAAAAGAAGGGCTTCCCGCCCTCCGTTTCTTATTTCTCAGATAATTTTCCGCCTGAATAAACAGCCTCTTTCAGCTCAATTCCGAGTGATTTGGCCATTTTTTCAGTTTGGATTCTTCCATCGGCGTGACAAGGCTGAGTACGGTTCCTTCTTTACCGGCCCGCCCCGTCCGGCCGGATCTGTGGATATATCCGTCTTCATTCGGGATGTCCGCGTGAATGACGTACGGAAGATCATCGATATCGAGTCCGCGCGCCGCAATGTCAGTCGCCAGAAGCAGCGGAAATTCTCCCCGTTCAAACGCTGATAATATCTTTGCCCGCTCCATTTTTTCGCTTCTCCGTGCAGGATGCCGAGATCCACATGGTGATAGGCGAGTTTTTCCGCATAGACGCTTAAATTTCCGATATCTCTGACAAACACGAGCGCCTGCATGCCGTTCAGCCGTGACAGCTTTTGCAAAAGCTTCACTTTATCCCGCTGATCGCAGACGAGATATTGATGCGTGACGCGCGCTTTTTCCGCCGTATTCCGCTCCACTTTCAAAACGGCCGGTTCATGTGCGATGGCATTCAGCACCTCTTCTGTCTCCGGCTGCAGCGTAGCGGAAAAGCTTAAAAGCTGTCGGTCTTTCAGCGTCGTTTTAATGATTTTTTTCATCGTTTCGCGGTGTTCCTTTGTCACGAGCTGATCCGCTTCATCAAGAACGATCGTCTTGACTTCATGCATTTTCAGCTTTTTCGCCTGAATCAATTCGAGCACCCTGCCCGGTGTGCCTGCAATGATATGCGGTTTATTTTTGAGCTTCTCCACCTGCTTTTTCACGTTTGCCCCGCCGATCAAAGACAAAGCGCGAAGATCGGAGCCTTTTTTCCACTCCTGAATCACTTGAAAAATCTGCATCACAAGCTCGCGGGACGGCGCTAAAATGATCACTTGCGGATGTTTCTGTTCCGGGTTGATCCGCTCCAGAACCGGAAGCGTGTACGCCAATGTTTTTCCCGTTCCCGTCGGGGATTCGGCAATGACGTCTTTCCCTTCCATAATCACCTGAGCGGCTTTTTCCTGAATAACGGTCGGCTCCTGAAAGCCTGACGCCTCCCAGTTTTCGGCGATAAATGGTTGTGTATGCTGTAAAAATGGCCATGTTTGGGTCATGTCGTTCTCCTCAATTCTTAAAATCTACTCCATAGTATCTCAAATGCACGCGCCAAACGCAATTTTCTTTTTCCTTCCAAGCCTTTTAACAAACGGTCTCCTCCTTTATAATCATAAATGAGAAAGACACATGATAAAAAAAGCGTGTCTGATAACGATAGAGGTGTAATGATGAGTATTTTATCCGTAAAAGATTTAAGCCACGGCTTCGGTGACCGTGCGCTTTTTAACAATGTATCGTTCCGTCTTTTAAAAGGGGAACACGTCGGCTTAATCGGAGCAAACGGCGAAGGTAAATCAACGTTTATGAATATTATTACCGGAAAGCTTGAGCCTGATGAGGGTAAGGTTGAATGGGCGAAAAACGTGCGTGTCGGCTATCTCGATCAGCATACCGTGCTTGAAAAAGGAAAAACGATCCGCGACGTGCTGAAGGATGCGTTCCATTACTTATTTGCGATGGAAGAAGAAATGAACGAGATTTACAACAAAATGGGCGAAGCGGACCCTGATGAGCTTGAGCAGCTGCTTGAAGATGTCGGTGTCATTCAGGACGCCCTGACAAACAATGATTTCTACGTGATTGACAGCAAAGTTGAAGAAATCGCCCGCGGCCTCGGCCTGCAGGATGTCGGACTTGACCGCGACGTCACTGACTTAAGCGGCGGACAGCGGACGAAAGTGCTGCTCGCCAAACTGCTTTTGGAAAAGCCGGAAATCCTTCTGTTGGACGAACCGACGAACTACCTTGATGAACAGCATATTGAATGGCTGAAACGCTATTTGCAGGAATATGAAAATGCGTTCATCTTAATTTCTCACGACATTCCGTTTTTAAACAGCGTAATCAATTTGATTTACCATGTGGAAAACCAGGAGCTGACGCGTTATGTCGGTGATTATCATCAGTTTATGGAAGTCTACGAAGTGAAAAAACAGCAGCTCGAAGCCGCCTATAAAAAACAGCAGCAGGAAGTGGCTGAGCTGAAAGATTTCGTCGCCCGCAACAAAGCCCGCGTCAGCACGAGAAATATGGCGATGTCCCGTCAGAAAAAGCTTGATAAGATGGATATGATCGAACTGGCGGCCGAAAAACCGAAACCGGAATTCCATTTCAAGCCTGCGAGAACGTCAGGCAAGCTCATTTTTGAAACGAAGGACTTAGTCATCGGCTACGATACTCCGCTGTCACGCCCGCTCAATCTCAGAATGGAGCGCGGACAGAAAGTCGCCCTGTACGGCGCAAACGGCATCGGGAAAACGACGCTGTTAAAAAGCCTTCTCGGTGAAATCCAGCCGCTGGAAGGCACGGTGGAGCGCGGCGAGCATCAATACACGGGCTATTTCGAGCAGGAAGTGAAAGAAACCAATAACAATACGTGCATCGAAGAAGTGTGGAGCGAATTTCCTTCCTTTACCCAGTACGAAATCCGCGCCGCCCTCGCCAAATGCGGCCTGACGACCAAACACATTGAAAGCCGCGTCTCCGTTCTCAGCGGAGGAGAAAAAGCGAAGGTCAGACTGTGCAAGCTGATCAATTCAGAAACAAACCTGCTCGTGCTTGACGAACCGACAAACCACCTGGATGTCGATGCGAAAGAAGAGCTGAAACGCGCGCTGAAAGAATACAAAGGCTCCATTCTGCTGATTTCCCACGAACCCGAGTTTTACATGGATATCGCGACGGAAACATGGAATTGTGAATCTTGGACGACGAAAGTGCTGTAAACACAAAAAGGAACTCCCGCCCGTGCGGAAGTTCCTTTTTTTCTTAATGTCCGGCTTTTATTCCGGCGAGATGTTTGCGTCCCATGAGAAGGACAAGCATGCCGACAAAAACGACAATCCCGCCTACTGTATATGGAGTGCTTGCGGTGAAGTGTTCTGACAGCATTCCCGCAATCCACGGAGCGAGCGCACCGCCGATAAAGCGGACTGAGCTGTAGGCTGAAGACGCGATTGAACGTTCAACCGGCGCAGCACCCATCACAGCGGTTGTCATGATCGTATTCACCATACCGAGAACGGCACCGGCAACAACGATACATGTAATGATCAACGTCTGATGGGCAGTCCAGACCCCCATAATAACGAGAATGGCCGCAAAGGCGATAAAGAGAACGACGAGCGAACGCACTGTGCCCAGCACTTTGTGCACGAGCGGCGCCGTAAAGACTGACGTAATTGCCAGCAGAAGGCCCCAGCCGAAGAAGACATATCCGAGACCGTGTTCATCTAAATCCAGCACGAACGGAGAATAAGCAAGCAAAATAAAAAATCCAAAGTTGTATAAGAATGCAGATACTGCCATTGTCAAAAGGCCTTTATATTTGAGCGCCTTCATCGCATCAAACACACCGACGCGTTTCGCCGGTTTAGGCAGCTTCGGCAGCATGAGTGAAATCGCGCAAAGCGCTATAAACATCAGGACAGACACTCCGAAGAACGGAGCGCGCCATGAAAGGCTGCCCAGCTCTCCGCCGGCAAGCGGCCCGACGGAAATTCCCAGTCCGAGCGCGGCCTCATACAGAATAATAGCTTTGGCGCTGCCGCCGACAGATACCCCGACGATAACGGCAAGCGCGGTTGAAATAAAGAGAGCATTCCCAAGCCCCCAGCCGCCGCGATAGCCGACAAGCTGAGCGATTGAACTTGAGCTTCCGCCGAGAGCGGCAAACACGATGATAAAAATAAGTCCGAGAAGCAGCGTCCATTTTGCGCCGATCCGGCTGGAAATCGCGCCGGAGAAAAACATCATAAAACCGGTAACGAGCAAATAACTTGTAAATAACAGTGATACTTCACTAGGTGAAGCATGTAATTGTGCGGCGATCGCCGGAAGAATCGGATCGACAAGACCGATTCCCATAAAGGAAATCACACAGGCAAACGCAACCGCCCAAACGGCTTTCGGCTGGCTGAATAAGCCTGTTTTCTGTTGTGATGATGTATCCATTTGACCAGACCTCCTGTTTTATCCATTAAAAGAAACGCTATATCCATAGCGTTTACAGCAAAATTATTCGATTGATTGAATGGCGCGGTCAGCTTTTTCTTTCATTCCGTTAAGGCGCGTTTTAAAATGCTGAAATGTGCTGATCTTCTCATCAATCATCTCAAGCTGGTGGTTCAAAGCGTGCTGAATCTCTTCCAGCTTTTCTTTCCGTTCCTTCGGATCCAGTGACAACAAGTACCCCTCTTTGTTTAATTCCAGCTGACGGCTCATCTCCATAAACTGCTGAAGCTCCTGAAGGGAAAAACCGAGCACTTCTTTTGTGCTGGTGACTTTTTCGAGCTCCTCCATATCATCTTCAGAGTAAAGCCGGACGCCGCCTTCTGTCCGTTTAGGAGCAGGAATCAAACCAATCTCCTCGTAAAAACGAATGGTTCGTTTTGTCAGTCCGCTTCGCTTGGCAACTTGATCAATCTTCATCCATTCCAAGGTGAATCCCCCTCTAGTCGTATCTGTTTCTATTATACACCATTTGAACCTTAACGTAAACGTAAACTTTCTATGCCGGATAAACTTGACCTTTGTCTTTAAAGCGCCGGGAGACATTTGTTTAAAACAAAAAGCCGGTATGACCCGCCATCTTCTCGGGGGCCGTACCGGCTTTTCTTAATTCTCAAGTTCTTCAATCATCAGTGACAATTCGGTCCAGCGCTCCATCGCCGCTTCAAGCTCTTCAGCCGTTTTTGCCTGTTCGGCCATCAGTTCTTGTATCTTTCCGAAATCACTTCCCGCTTCAGCGATTTCCGCTTCCAGACGCTGATGCTTTTCTTCAAGGCCGGCGATTTTGTCTTCGATGCCGTCCCATTCGATCTGATCCTTATATGAAAGCTTTTTGCGCTTTTTCTTCGGCTCTTCTTCCGCCTTTTTCTCTTCGGCCGGCTGTTTTACCGCCGTCTTCTTCGCTTTTGCTTGTTCCATGTATTCACTGTACGAACCTTGGAAACGGGAAATGACGCCGTGTCCTTCAAATACGATCAGGCGGTCCACGACGCGGTCAAGGAAATAGCGGTCATGGGATACGGTGATGACGACGCCCGGGAACTGTTCGATATAATCCTCGAGCACGCTTAATGTTTCTGTGTCCAGATCATTGGTCGGCTCATCTAAAAACAGCACATTCGGCTCCTGCATCAGTACATTCAGCAAGTACAGACGGCGTTTTTCCCCGCCCGACAGCTTTCTGATATATGTCTGCTGCATCGGACGCGGGAACAGAAAACGCTCAAGCATTTGTTCCGCGGTGATGACATCGCCTTCCGCCGTTTTGACGATTTCGGCCGTCTCTTTTATATATTCAATGACTTTCATATCGCCGTTCATTTCGCTGTGATCCTGGGTGTAGTAGCCGATCCGGACCGTCTGCCCGATGGTGATATTGCCGCTGTCAGGCTGAATTCTGCCGGCGAGGCTGTTTAAAAGTGTCGTTTTCCCGATTCCGTTCGGCCCGATGATGCCGATTCGTTCCCCCGGGATGACAAGCTCATTAAACTGGCTGATCAGCGCTTGGCCGTTATAGGTAATGGCGACGTTATCGGCTTCGATTACTTGTTTTCCGAGACGGTGGGAACCGATCGCGAAATCGAGTGATCCGGAGACTGCCGGCCCTTTTTGCTCCTTGAGCGCCTCCGCTCTGTCCACTCTCGCTTTTTGTTTCGTCGAGCGCGCTTTCGCTCCTCTTCTGAGCCACGCCAATTCGCGGCGCAGGAGGTTTTGGCGTTTTGTTTCTTTCTGCTCCGCCAGCGCTTCCCGTTCGGCCCGTTTTTCCAGGAACACTTCATAGTTTCCTTTATACGTATAAAGGCTGCCTCTCTCAAGCTCGTAAATTCTGTTCGTCACCCTGTTCAGAAAATATCTGTCGTGCGTGACAAGCATAACGGCGCCCGGATATTGCGATAAGTAGCCTTCCAGCCATTCAATCGTTTCATTGTCCAAGTGGTTTGTCGGTTCATCCAAAATGAGCAGGTCAGCCGGCTGGATGACGTTTTTCGCGATCGCGACGCGCTTTCTCTGGCCGCCGGACAGCTCGCTGACATCCTTCATCAGATCGGTGACGCCAAGTTTGGTTAAAACCATTTTGGCTAACGTATTCGCCTCCCACGCATCATTCGCGTCCATTTGGGCCTGCGCATCAAGCAGGTGTTTCTGGCGCTGGTCATTTTCCGGTTCTTCATTCAGCGCCTGAAGCGCTTTTTCGTATTCTCTCATCGTTCTCATGACGGCTGATCCGCCGGAATAAATATGTTCAAGAACGGTTTGTCCGGCCGGAAGCTCAGGGTCCTGATGCAAAAACTCAATATGCACGTTTCCTGAAGCCGTAATCTCGCCTTCCTCCGTTGATTCAAGGCCGGCAATGGTTTTCAGAAGCGTAGACTTCCCCGTTCCGTTCGGGCCGATTAAACCGATTCTTTCATTCTCTTCAATATGAAAGGAGATATGGTCGAATAATGTCTTATCTCCGTATGTTTTATAAAGGTTTTCCGCTTTTATGATGCTCATGGTTCCTATCAATCCTCACGTAAGTTCATGTGTTCATTTTAAATCAGGCGCTGGAATAAAACTAGTAAAAGGACAGACAAATTTCTTGGAAGAGATCATTTTGTCCGAAGAATGTTTCCGCCTCTCCTTTTATACACTGGAGGGGAAGAGGTGATGACATGATCAGCGTCAGTTTGTGCGTTATCGTGAAAAATGAAGAGGAGGTGCTTGCGGGCTGTCTTGATTCCGTCAAAGACATTGCGGATGAAATTGTGATTGCTGATACGGGCTCGACCGACCGGACGAAAGAAATCGCGGCCCGTTATACGGATAAGATTTATGATTTTGAATGGATCGATCACTTTGCGGCCGCCCGTAATTTTGTGTTTTCGAAAGCGGAAATGGATTATATTCTGTGGCTGGACGCCGACGATATGCTGACGGAAAAGGACCGTGAAAAGCTGATTGAACTGAAGGCGTCGCTTTCAAAAGAGGTGGACGCGGTATCCATGTATTATCACGTCGGCTTTGATGATCGGGGAGAGGTCAGCTTCAGATACCGCCGCAACCGACTCGTCAAGCGTGAAAAAGGATTCCGCTGGATCGGAGCCGTGCATGAGTATCTTGAAGTATACGGAAACATCATAGAAACCGATATTGCCGTCACACACCGGAAATCCGAGAAAAAGCACTCGCCTCCCTCAGACCGCAACTTGAAGATTTATGAGAAAATGGCGGAAAACAGTGAAACGATGACACCGCGCGATTTGTTTTACTTCGCGAATGAATTAAAGGATCACGGCCAGTATCAGCGCGCCATCACGTATTATCACCATTTTCTTTCCACAAAACAGTGCTGGATCGAAGACGAGATCAGAACGTGCCAATATCTATCCGATTGCTACAGGGCGGTCGGCCATGAAGAGGCTGCCATGACGTCTCTCTTAAAATCATTTCTGATCGATTGTCCGCGGCCGGAGTTCTGCTGCAGGCTCGGCGACTATTTTTCGGAGAAACGGCAATACCGGCAGGGCGTGTTTTGGTATGAGCTCGCCCTATCCGCCAAAAGCAGTGATGCAGGCTTTACCCAGCTCGAATATTCCACCTGGTATCCCCATCTGCAGCTCTGCGTCTGCCACTGGCAGCTCGGTGACAAAGAAAAAGCGAAAATTCATAACGACAAAGCCGCCTCCTATCATCCGTCACATCCGAGTGTCCTGTATAATCAAAACGTGCTCGGCACATAACAACGAAAATAAGAGCTGCCCCGTATGCAGGGCAGCTCTTTATTGATTACGCTGTCGGAATTCCTCCGCTTACACTGTAAATTTGGGATGTCACATAGCTCGATTCTTCTGAGGCCAAAAAGACATAAATCCCTGCAAGCTCCGCCGGCTGTCCGGCACGCTTTAATGGAACGGCCGGTGTTTCCTTGCCGAATTTCGGAATGTTTTCACCGGGCTGTCCTCCGGAAATCTGAAGCGGCGTCCAGATCGGCCCCGGCGCTACCGAGTTGACTCTGATTCCTTTATTCGCCAGCTGCTTTCCTAGGCCGACGGTAAAACCGATAATGGCATGTTTCGTCGCGGCATAATCCAACAGCATCGGGCTTGGATTATACCCTTCTACGGACGTTGTCGTGATAATAGACGCGCCTTCCGGCAGATACGGAAGCGCGGCTTTGACGAGCCAATACAGCGAGAATACGTTGACTTCAAATGTTTGATAGATTTGTTCTGTAGTAAGATCGCTGATATCATCCACTGCCTGCTGTTTGCCGGCGACAAGAGCGAGCGTGTCAAGACCGCCAAGCTCTTGATACGCTTTTTCCGCCAATTCTCCGCAAAACGCTTCATCGCTTAAATCTCCCGGCAGCAGAACGGCTTTTCTTCCCTCTTTTTCAATTAACGCTTTCACTTCTTCTGCATCCGGCTGTTCCTCAGGCAGATAGTTAATGGCCACATCCGCCCCTTCCCGGGCATAAGCAATTGCGGCGGCCCGGCCGATACCTGAATCGCCGCCGGTGACGAGGGCTTTTCTTCCCTTCAGCTTGCCGGCTCCTTTATAGCTTGTTTCACCGCAGTCCGGCACAGGCTTCATCTCTTTCTGCAAACCGGGCGGTTCTTGATATTGTTTTGGAAATTCATCATGATCATATTTCGTCAGCGGGTTGTGCAGATTTGCATCAGACATACAAGACTCTCCTTTATCATTGGTGATGTATTCGTATGTGTACCCCTTTAGCATGACGGATCAAACGTGTAAGTGCAGTTTCCGCTTGATAAAGGGAAAACAAAAAAGGAGCCCGTAAGCTCCCTTTTTTTTATGATTCTCCGAGAACGTTTTCAGCCATTTTCGCTAAATGCTGGGCGCTTCCTGAAATCTCCTGCATCGTGGCAGAAATTTGTTCAACCGCCGCCGCTTGGCCGTCCGTGTTCTGGTTGATGGATTCAATTGAGTCCTCCAGCCCTTTCAGCAGGCTGTGGATTTTTTTCGTAATCTGGTCAATTTGGCCGACATTGTCTTTTGAATGAGTGGCAAGCTTGCGGATCTCATCCGCCACCACGGAAAAGCCCTTGCCGGATTCTCCTGCTCTCGCGGCTTCAATGGCCGCATTCAAACCGAGCAGATTGCTTTGATCCGAGATGCCCTTGACAGTGACGGAAATGTCGGCGATTTCTCCCGCGCTTTCACTGACTTGTTTCGCCTGAGCGGAAATTCCGGTCATCTGTGCTGAAAAGCCGTTGATGGATTCTGAGATATCCGCGATGGCCGAAGCGGTCTGTTCCACGACGGCGGACAGGCTTTCAGCGACATCATGAAGCTTGGCTGATTTTTCAAGGCTCGTGCCGAGACCGACGCCGCCGATGACTTTTCCGTTTTCATCATGAAGCGGAATCGCTCTGGCGATCAGCGGAAATCCGAACAGCTCTTTCGGCACCATGCTTGTCTTCTTCTGATTCATGCGGATCGCGTCTGTAATGATGTCCCCTTTTTGCAGCGGGTCTCCCGGCTTTACATTAAGAGAAAACGTTTTAGCCGGAATATTCACGATTAATTTTTCTGTATCATAAATTCCGATGGTGATGTCATCTTGGATCAGGCTGTTTAAAAAAGGCGCAACTTTGACAAAAGCGTCAAGCAGGCTGTGCGTTTGCTGCTCTGTCTGTATACTCATTTCTTTCACTCCTTCTTAATATGGGAATTGACGTTTTTCATGCTGAACCGAAATCCATTTCAGCGTGGTGAATTCTTCAAGGCTCCATTCGCCGTTCAGCCTGCCGAGACCTGATTGTTTCTCGCCGCCGAACGCGACATTCGGTTCATCATTAATGGTCGTATCGTTGACGTGAATCATGCCGGTTTCGATCCGCTTAGCAAACTCAACGCCCCGCTCCACGTTTGCCGTATGCACGGCTCCGCTTAAACCGAACGGTGTCGCGTTTGCGATGCTTACCGCTTCATCCTCCGTTTCAAACGGCATGATGCAGACGGCCGGTCCGAACAGCTCCTCCTTCGCGATGCTCATCTCAGGTTTCACATCTTTTAAAATGACGGGCTCAGCGACCGTTCCGCTGAATCGGCCGGACAGCACCGGAACCGCTCCCTCTTCTATCGCTTTTTCGACAGACCGTCTCAGACCTTCCGCCTGTCTCTCATTGATTAAAGGACCGATAACCGTATCAGGGTCCATCGGATCGCCGACTTTCAGCGATGACACTTTCGCTTCGTAAAGTTCTGTAAATTTGTCATATACAGATGTGTGAACGAGCACGCGGTTCGCCGACATACAGATCTGGCCTTGATGCGTAAACCGGCTGAATACGGCCGCATTGACGGCGTATTCAAGATCAGCATCCTCAAGCACGATCAGCGCGCTGTTTCCGCCAAGCTCCAACAGCGGTTTTTTAAAGTGTTTGACCGCAAGCTGTCCGATATAGCTGCCCACTCCGGTTGAACCTGTAAATGAGATTATCCGCGGCACGGGATGCTCAACAAAGCTGTCGCCGATCTCCCCGATATCCGTCACGATGACATTCAGCAGCCCGTCCGGTACGCCGGCCGCTTCAAAAATTTTCGCGATAAGCGTTCCGCCGCAGATCGGCGTTTCTTCATGAGGCTTCAGCACGACGCCGTTCCCCGCGCCGAGTGCCGGCGCAACAGATTTCATCGAAAGGAAAAACGGGAAATTAAACGGGCTGATCACCCCCACGACTCCGGCGGGTATTCTGTACAGCCTGTTTTCTTTTCCGTCAATCGTGGACGGGAGAATTTTCCCTTCCATCCGCACCGGAAATGTTGCGGCTTCTTTTATCATATTTTTGACAAGTCCGATTTCAAACTCAGCCTTCAGCCGTGTTCCGCCAAGCTCCTCCATGATTAAGTAAATAATCGCTTCTTCGTGCTCTTCAATGAAAGAAACGGCTTTTTCCAAAATGGCCCGCTTTTTAAAAGGGTTTACTTTGTCCCATTCTTGTTTCGCAAGAGCCGCGGCGCGATATGCCGCATCCACGTCATCAGGCGTCGCTTTTCGGAATGAGGTGATGACTTTTTGAGTATAAGGATTTCTGTTTTCCAATACGTTCCGGCTGCTTCCATCCCTCCATCGGCCGCCGATAAACTGCTTATTTAGTTCTTCATATTGAAACATGTAAACATCTCCCTTTCACCGAAACTTGAAATTAGTTGATGAGTCATCTTTTGTATCGGTCTTAAGGTGAGAAAATTGAACTATTTCACAATAAAATTCCCTTTCCTTCCGTGCATCGACGCTTTTTAGCTTTGTTCTTTTAAAGTGGGAAATTCTTTAATTGACTGCGAGAAATTTCGACAATATAATACAAACGTCAGTGTATATAATGATAAGAATATTATGAATTTTCAGGAGGACCCATATGTCTTTACTATTTCGGAAAAAGCCGCTGGCCGACTTAAAGGCCCAGAGCAAACAGACCAGCCTGTCCCGCTCGTTAAGCGCTTTTGACTTGGTTTTGCTCGGAATCGGCTGTGTTGTCGGCACGGGGATTTTTGTGATTACCGGGACTGTGGCCGCGACAGGCGCAGGACCGGCTTTGATTCTGTCGTTTGTGCTCGCGGGCCTTGCCTGCGCGCTCGCCGCGTTTTGTTATGCGGAATTTTCTTCATCCATTCCGATTTCAGGCAGCGTATATACGTATTCATATGTCACTCTCGGGGAGTGTCTCGCGTTTTTAATCGGATGGGACTTAATGCTTGAATATGTTATCGCGCTCGCCGCCGTCGCAACCGGCTGGTCATCTTATTTCCAGTCGCTTCTTGCAGGCTTCGGGCTGCATCTTCCGGAGGCGCTGACCGCCGCACCCGGCAGCAAAACGGGTGCCGTATTCAACCTGCCGGCCGTTATCATTATTTTGGTCATTACCGCGATTGTTTCAAGGGGCGTGAAAGAAAGCACCCGCTTTAACAATGTCATTGTATTGATGAAAATTGCGATCATTCTGCTGTTTATCGTCGTCGGTTTCGGCTACGTGAAACCGGAAAACTGGTCGCCGTTTATGCCGTTCGGGATGAAAGGCGTCATCACGAGCGCCGCGACCGTTTTCTTCGCGTATCTCGGATTTGATGCCGTGTCAAACGCGTCGGAAGAAGTGAAAAACCCGCAGAAATCAATGCCGGTCGGAATCATCGGCGCGCTTGCCATCTGCACCGTCCTTTACATTACGGTATCGCTTGTCCTGACGGGAATGCTTTCGTACACCAAGCTGAATGTCGGAGACCCTGTATCTTTCGCGCTCCAATTTGTCGGCCAGAACAAAATAGCAGGCATTATTTCCGTCGGCGCGATTATCGGGATTACAACGGTCATGCTCGCTCTGCTTTACGCTCAGGTGCGCCTTACATTTGCGATGAGCAGAGACGGCCTCTTGCCCCGCATGTTTTCCAAGGTTCACCCGCGTTTTAAAACACCGTTTCAAAACACATGGGTGACGGGGATCGTTGCCGCCGGGATCGCAGGTTTTATTGATCTGGGAACCTTGGCGCATCTCGTCAATATGGGAACCTTGGCGGCCTTTACGGTCATTGCGATCGCCGTCATCGTTTTAAGAAAGAAACATCCGGAGATCAAATCTTCCTTCCGTGTTCCTTTCGTGCCTTTTGTGCCGATCATCAGCGCATGCTTATGCCTGTATCTCGCAAGCAGCCTGCCGGGCGTGACATGGCTCGCCTTTGTCATCTGGATCGCCGCCGGGATCGTCGTTTATATGATGTATTCGAGAAAACACAGTTTGTTAAATAAATAAAAAGGGAGGCTCTTTTTTCTGTTTGAGAAAGAAGAGCCTTTTTTGCACTTGATAATTCATTCACCTTATGAATAATATGGTGTATGCTTCGTTTACATAAAAAGGAGGAGAATCACTTTGGCAATTGCCGCCCCGCTTAAAGAAAAACCTGTCCATCGTCCCGAGACAACCATGTATTCTATTTTGTTCATTATCGGGATCTGTCATCTGCTGAACGATTCACTGCAAGCGGTGATTCCGGCGATGTTTCCGATTTTGGAACGTTCCATGAATCTTACATTTACGCAGCTCGGAATTATCGCCTTTACGCTGAATATGGTGTCTTCCGTGATGCAGCCCGTCATCGGCTGGTATACGGATAAACGCCCGATGCCGTATGCTTTGCCGCTCGGACTCACCGCAAGCATGCTCGGCATTTTAGGTCTCGCGTTCGCCCCGTCTTTTCTGACGATTTTATGCTGTGTCTTTTTTATCGGCCTTGGCTCCGCCGTCTTTCATCCAGAAGGATCGCGTGTCGCTTACATGGCCGCCGGCGAAAAGCGCGGATTGGCGCAATCGATTTACCAAGTCGGAGGGAATACCGGCCAGGCGATGGCGCCCTTGATTACCGCGCTGATTCTCGTTCCGCTCGGTCAATTCGGCTCTGTCTGGTTTACGCTAGTCGCCGCAATCGCTGTGCTGTTTCTCATTTATATCGCCAAATGGTATAAAGGCCGTCTTATTCATTTGCGCGCCGTAAGTAAAAAATCACCGGCCGCCGCTGTGCAGACCGTGATTACAAAACCGATTATTCTCGCCCTTATCATGATTATCTTCTTAATTTTCGCGCGCTCCTGGTATGTGAGCGCGATCGGCAACTTTTATACGTTCTATGCGATGAATGCCTATCATGTCAGCATTCAGCAGGCACAGAGCTACATCTTCGTCTTTTTATTTTTCGGAGCTGTCGGAACGTTTCTCGGCGGGCCGCTTGCAGACCGTTTCGGAAAGCGGAACGTCATCATCGTTTCCATGACGGCATCGGCTCCCTTGACGATTTTCCTTCCGTTTGCGGGACCTGTCATCGCCTATGGCGTACTGGCGCTGATCGGCGTTGTTCTGATGTCCAGCTTCTCCGTGACGGTTGTCTACGCGCAGGAGCTTGTTCCCGGCAAAATCGGAACGATGTCAGGGCTTACGGTCGGGCTCGCCTTCGGAATGGGCGCGATCGGAGCGGTTGCGCTCGGAGCTCTTATTGATTCAGCGGGATTGACGCCGACCATGACAGCCGTCGCCTTTCTGCCCGTTTTAGGTCTGCTCGCCTTTGTCCTGCCGAGCGACAAAACATTAAAAGAATGGCATTCATAAAAAAATCCCTGCCGAAAAGGCAGGGATTTTATGTTTCAACCGTATAAAAATGAGTGTCAGGAACCGCATATTTCGGAATAAACCCGTCTCTGAAATCAGGAAACGCTTTTTGAATTTCATCAATCCATTTTTTTACGTTTTTGATGTACGGGACGTAAATCATACTGACTGTCGCCTCGTCATCAATGTGATAGTACCAGCACAGATTGAATTCGTTCTCCGTGACGAGCGTAAAGCCTGAAAAATGATAAAAAATCAGCGGGGTGTCATTGACATATACAGCCCCGTCGCGCAGGCTGACGTCATATTGCTCAATATTCCACAGCGCCGCATTCGCGCCGATCGACTCCGTGACATGAACGTGTTCAAACTGCGCGGGCCACTTTTCAACATACCTTTGGTCACCGTATGTCTTTTTTTCTTCATTCATCTCCACCGTACAATAGGAGATGCAATCCTGTCTCCACTGCCAGACCGCCCGGTACGCTTCCCCGGTATTCCGCGCGCCGACAAACCCGGTGTTGTACTGCCCCGTCAGCTTGTAATAAGACGCAAACCGTTCTGAATTGCGGTGATCCGTCAGAAAAAGGGAAGCATCCGGCTTTTCCGCAAACAGCTCGCCCGCATCTGAGAAGAAAAAGAGATCGGTGTCCAAGTGGGCAAAATATTCGGCTTCATCATACTCTGTCATCACATGGAACAGAAATGCCGGCTTCAGCGTCCAGCAATATTCATGAAACGTCCGGCCGCCCTTTGCTTCAAGCAGCTCCGGGTCCTCCATTTCATGGAGCTGAACCGCCGTGACATGTTCCCACGGCACCTGCTGAAGCAGTTCGTACGCTTTCTGATCGACACACAGCACATACAGATGAAAATCCCGGCAATGCTCATGGAGAGAATGAATCATCGGCATCAGTTTAAAGATATGCGTTCTGGAAACAATGGTTGAAAAATGATATTTACTCACCATATCACATCCAATTTATTTAAGATCCACATGCAGTAAATCAGCAGTCAGCGCTTTGAACGCCCTTGCAAAGTGCGTGACGCCCAGCTTTTTTTCCGCTTTTGTCAAAAGCTTTCCGACCTCCGGCAGCTGGAAGCTGTTCGCCGTGATCCGCGGGCTTTTCGTCTTCCAGTCCGGGTCAAGGTTGCGGTCTTTAACCGCGTGCAGCAGCTCGAGAAAAATGTGCAGCAGGCTTTCATATTTCTCATAATCAAGCAGCACCTCGATGTCTGCCATCAGGCTGTTGGTTAACTCCGCGTCAAACGGGCCGTTAAACGCGAGGTGCACGTCAAGCGAATGAATGTCATTGTACTTGTCGCACATGTACGCGATATTCGCCCTGATGTCATCAATGGAAGCGCAGTTGCTCGGATGCTCCTGATGGACGCTCATGATATCGCGCCGCAGCTGAAATCTCATTCCCGACTGATGAAGCCTGATGCCGAGATCATAATCTTCAAAGCCGTATCTGACAATGCCTTCATCAAACAGGCCGAGATCTGCCACGTGCTGCCTCTTAACTGATGAATTGTTCGTAATGAAAAAACGCCACGGCAGACGGTAGCCGTTCAAATCATCTCCGTATTTTTCCAAAATGCTTTTCAGCACCCGGATAAAGTCGGTATCTAAATCAAAGCATCGGTCAAGAAAGCTTCCGTCTCTGATGTCACTTTCATCAAGGAGCGCCTCTTTATCGCCCGGCAGCTCTTCATACAGTTCGGCGAGTTTTTCCTTATGCTCTTTTTCAAAACGGTCATAATAAAAGCTGTAAATCCGCTTCCAGAACATACCGCATACGACAAGATCGTCCCGGTTCTCATGAGCCTTGATATGCTTCGCCACCAAATCCTTTTCGGCAAGCATGTCGCTGTCATGGAAAATCAAAATATCGCCTCTGGCATTGCGGACCGCTTGATTCCGGCCGTAAGCGATCCCTCTGTTTTCTTTAATTCTCACAAAAATCAGCGGAAAATTCGCGCTGAATGATTCAAGCATGGATAAGGTTCCGTCTTCCGAACCGTTGTCAGCCACAATCACTTCGAACGGCTCTGTGCATTCCTGTTCATTCAGGGACAGCAGGCTGTTATAAAGCCTCTCCTTGGAATTATATGCGGGAACAATGACGCTTGCCTTCACTTTTCGTTCACTTCCTGTATATGATCATTTATTTGTTATCATCCTCAGATGCAAAGCCGCTGAACTCCGGGCAGACGGCGCTGACCGTCCCGATCACCCGCTTCAGAATGTCTTGATAAAGCTGATGGACAAACGGCAGGTCGGTCCGGTCCGTCTCATGAATCTGCCGAATGTCGCCGGCTGTGACGATCCGGTATCCGCTGAAATGATAGAAAATCAGCGGATTTCCGTCTTCGAGCACAAGACGCCCGTCCTTCCATGAAAACGTGTGGCGGCCGTAATTCCAATGGCCGATATTCACGCCGGGCGTGATGATGTCACACACATTCGGGAACAGGCCGGACATGTAATCCAAATAGCCTTGATCTCCGAATTTTCCTTCGCCCGGCGCATTTTTGCATTCTTCCAGGCAGCGTTCTTTCCACCATCTGAGACAATCTGTGCCGGCACTGTCGGTTTTGAAGCTGAGAAAACCGGAATTATATCGGCCTAAAAGACGCTGCAGCATGTCGATTTCCTGTTTTTCAAATGAGGGAATGACGATATCGCCCCGTGACAGAAGCACCGAACAATCCGGCTGATTGTCAAAAATCGCGCGCGGATCAGCGAAGAAAAACAAATCGGCATCAATGTACGTGACACGCTCTAATTCCGGATGTCCGTCCAGCACGAATTCGAGAAATACTGGCTTCACCGTCCAGCAGTATTCGCTCTGATCCCTCGTCCGCTTCAGTTCAAGGAGCTCCTCATTTTCCAGTGCGGACACCTGAATCAAGGTGACATTATCCGGCCGCATTGCCTGAAGCACGTCATAGGTGTCTTGATCCATACACAAAGTAAAAATGGGGGCGTCCGCCTGAACCGCTTTCAATGAGCCGAACAAAGCGATAGCCTGATACAGCCTTCCTTTTGATAAAACTGTGCAATATGCGCTTGTCACGTCTTTCTCTCACCTCTGTTTCTGTTACTTTTGAAAAAAGGCTTTATACCATTCGATCGTTTTTCCAATCCTTCATCAATGGTATGCGCGGGTGTCCAATTCAGAAGCTTCCTCGCCTTTTCCGCCGATAAATATTGGTGCTTGATTTCATGGCTTCCCTGGTTGAGCACTTTCGGCTTAAGGTCACTGTCCATGGCCTTAAGAATTTTTTCTACAAGCTCCAGCACCGTCAGCTGAATCTCATTGCTGAAGTTGAACGCTTCCCCCGCAAGATTGAGCTCCTCCATCTTTTCCGCCAGCAAAAGGTATGCCTCGACCGCATCCTCGATGTAAAAATAATCACGGATAAATGTGCCGTCGCTGCGGATTTCCGGCGCTTCACCGTTCAGCACGAGCTGAATCGTCTGCGGAATAATCCGATTGAAGTTCAAATCTCCGCCGCCGTACAAGTTGCCGCAGCGCGTAATACAGACCGGAAGTCCGTACGTATTAAAATATGTGTGGCTTAACAAATCGGCACAGCTTTTTGATACGTCATACGGATGTTTGCCCTGAAGAGGCATGTTTTCATCGTACGGCAGTGTCGGCTGGTCGCCGTATGCTTTATCACTGGACGCGACGATCACCCGTTTGATGAGCGGATGCCTGCGGCACGCTTCAAGGATATTCCATGTGCCGAGAATATTGGCTTCAAATGTGGAAATCGGATTGCGGTTTGCGACGCCGACGATCGCCTGAGCGGCTAAATGAAAGACCGTGTCAATTTCATATTCGCCCAGCGCCCGCTCAATCACATCCAGATCTTCAAGCGCGCCGTGCACGATATTCATTTGCTTCACTTGTTCTCCCTGATACAGGTTCGACTTGGGCACAGTGTCACGGACAAGTCCCGTCACATTAGCCCCCTGATCGATCAGTTCCTTCACCAAGCAGCTTCCTAAAAGACCTGTACATCCCGTCACAAACACATTTTTATTTTTCCAGAAACTCAAACTTGATCACCATACCTTCCATACATGTTGTCCCCGGTCCCACATCTTGTTGATTTCCAGCAGGTTTTTATACGTATCGATCGCCGTCCAGAAACCGTAATGCCGGTATACCGCCAATTCGCCGTCCTTTGCCAGCTCCTTCAGCGGTTCTTCTTCAAACATGACGTCCCTGTCTTTCGGCAGATAATCAAATACCTTCGGGCTGAGCACGAAAAATCCGCCGTTGATGATGCCGTCACTTGAGGTTTTTTCAGAAAAGCTTTTCGCCATACCGTCTTCAACCGTCAGCGTTCCGAATTGCGAGGTCTTTTCTATACCGGTGACGGTCGCCGCAGCCCCTTTTGATTGATGATAGCTGATCAGATGAAACAGGTTGATGTTGGCCAGTCCGTCCCCGTACGTCATAAGAAAGGTTTCATCACCGATGATGTCCTTCGCCTGTAAAAGCCGCCCCGCTGTCTGCGTGTGTTCCCCCGTGTCTAAAAAAGTGATTTTCCACGGCTCGGATGTTCCCAATATCCGCACTTCTCCGGTAGAGCTGTCCAGCGTCATGCTGTGATTCTTCCAGTCATAATCTAAGAAATATTCCTTAATCATCTCTCCTTTGAAACCAAGAAGCAGGATAAATTCGTTCACGCCATAGTATTGATAGAGTTTCATAATATGCCATAGAATCGGTTTGCCGCCTATCATGGCGAGCGGTTTGGGACGTTCATTGGTGATTTCGCTCATTCTCGTTCCTTTTCCGCCGCAGAGAATGACTGCTTTCATCTCTACCCCTCTTCTCTGTGAATATTGGATTCGAAACCGCCCGTATAAGAGAAACCAACCCGATAATTTGTCCGATTCTCTATCACCGGTTTCAAAATCTACTGTAAGATATGAGAGATTGGCGCCCTTTGTGACCAAAAGCTCTCTCTTTTTTCAGATTGGTGAAGATACACAAAAAAAAGAGCCTCACGGAAATTCCGTAAGGCTCTTTTTATTATTTATTATCCTGATTCAGCTTTTCTTTGCCGTAATGATATTTAGACGGATCAACCGGCGTAAAGTCGCTCAATTTGTGGAATCTGAGCAAGTCTTTGTACATCACGCTGTCAGACAGCTTCAGCTGCTCTGTGACTCTGGCTTTCAGGTTTTTCGTTTCCTGATTGCCTTTCAGTTCTTTTCCTGTCTTCGTATCGTATACGACATTGGAGATGGAAGTATATTTCGGCGTGACGTAATCTCCGTTACGGAACGTCACCGTATCATCATGGTCTTTCGAGAAGAGATCGGTGCCGAAATTAATATATTTCTTAGAATCGATGCCTTCCAAGTGAAGGATCGTCGGCACAACGTCCATTTCACCGCCGTACGTATGGTTCACCCCGCCTTTTTTGCCAGGGATGCGAAGCATAAGCGGCACACGCTGATTCTGCGCGTTTTGATAAGGCGTAATTTCTTTGCCGAGAATTTCTTTCATCGCGCGGTTATGGTTTTCAGAGATTCCGTAGTGGTCTCCGTAAAGCATAATCACCGAGTTGTCATATAAACCGGATGACTTCAGATCTTTAAAGAACTGTTCAAGCGCCTCGTCGAGATAACGCGCCGTCTGGAAATAGTCATCCACAGTCGCGTCGCCCGTTTTCGCTTTTTCGATCGTTGCGTCTTTTTCATCAAGCGTAAACGGATAATGGTTCGTCAGCGTGAGCAAATGCGCGTAGAACGGCTGTTTCAGCGATTGAAGCTTCGGAATGGATTCTTTGAAGAATGGTTTATCCTTCAGTCCCATATTGACAAGGTTGTCATCAGACATATCGTATGTGCTGGCGTCAAAGAATTTATCGTAGCCGATATGTTTGTAAATCTGGTCACGGTTCCAGAATGATTTGTAGTCACCGTGTAAAACGGCGCTTGTATAGCCCTCACTTTGGTCAAGGATGGCAGGAAGCGATTGATACGTGTTTTCCCCTTTTGTCACGAAGGCTGACCCTTCAGGCAGTCCGAACAGGCTGTTATCCATCATCAGCTCGGCGTCAGATGTTTTACCTTGGCCCGTTTGGTGGAAAAAGTTATCAAAGTACGTCATGTCCTCTCCGCCGCGGGCGAGTTTATTCAGGAACGGCGTGACTTCTTTTCCGTCAAGTTTGTAGTTGATCAAAAACGATTGGAAGCTCTCCAGGTGAATCTTAATGATGTTTTTGCCTTTGGCCTTGCCGAAATACTCGGCGTTCGGCTTCGCATAATGCGACGATGTGTAGTTTTCAACGCTCGTCAGGTCATCGCTGCTGGCATATGCCCGCTGGGATTCCGTCTGCGCAGTCTGTACGCCGTCATAAATCGTGTAATTATAAAGGCCTAAGTATTTTACAATGTAATTGCGGTCAAACGTTCTTGTCAGCAGCTCCGGGCGGTCCTCTTCGGCAATCGCCAGGTTCACGAAGAACAAAACAATACCCGTCACGATAATTAATGACGTATACCGTTTTTTCAGCTTGAATTCCTTCAGCTCACGTCTCCACACCAGAAGCGCGATTAAAATAATAATATCAACAAAGTATAAAATATCATGGCCGGACATAATGCTGAAGATGCCGTCTCCCATATTTCCCACATTACCGGATTGCTTTAAGTTCGGGAATGTCAAGAAATCATCGAAGAATCGATAGAATAGGATATTTGCATACAAAATAAACGTCATGATGAAATCAATAATCACCATGATAATCGCTGATTTGCGGCCTTTCGCAAACAATGCCAGTCCTAAAAAGAAAATGGCGCTTGAGAACGGATTGATCACAAGCAGAAACTGCTGCGTCGGACCCTTCACCCCAAGGTTGAATTCAGCATGATAGGCTAAATACGTTTTGGCCCAAAACAAAATAATAGCCAGTACAAAAAAACTAAGTCTGTAAGAAAATAATTTCTTCATGGCAACCTCTACTTTCCTAAACACTTTAAATCTGTATTCTTACTTTTTGCTTCAATTCCTGCTTTCCGAGCAAAACGAAAGCATCACACAGCCCCATAAACACACCATTTTAAAAAACGATATATTTATCATTCGTGTCATGCCCATTGAACATCTTATCCCGCCAGCCATTAGACGCAGGATATCCGTTCTTCGTTTCACATTTTTTTCTGGCATTAAAAGGTACCGTATCAGACCCGGTCTGAAAATAGGAGATACCAAATATAAGAATAACACAAACTTCTAAAAACGAAAAATGAATATCAAAGACAGCCGCCCAACAGGCGGGCTGAAGTTATTGTATGCAAAGGGACTGAAAAACTTGAAGGTTTTTTTGGCTGATGTAAAAAAAGGACCGGAGTCATCCAGTCCTTTCCCTGTCAAATTATCGCTTAGACTCTAAAGATATACAAAAATGCTTTCTTCACGTATACCTTTTGTTTTTATAATCCAACCATGCAGCAGAGCTGGCATTTGTGACTGCTTAAACTGTTCTCCAACACTGGTCCTTAAGGCGTCTTGCAAATTTCTGTTTCTCATTAGCGAAAAAAATTGTGAACTGGTTTCATCAAACCCGCCAATAAAGGAATTAGCTCCGTTTTTTTCTGCTCAGTAACGAATTTCTTTCGTACTTTTTAAATAGAGCCTCGACATACAGTTTTAGTTTTTCACTTATCATTTCCCGCTCTCCTTTTAGTCCCAGCTGCGTTTTAATGACCCATTCTTCAGCGGTCTAATTTCTTGCCATTTTAATGTAATGCCGGTATCCAATTAGAGAAACTATAAATCCCAGTATTGTATAGCTCAGTACAACAAGGGTTACCCATATTAGACTTTCTCCTCCCGATATCGTCGAGACCGATTGAATTAACCCTTGATGCGCCCAGTACTGAGGAAAGAGCATTCCAATAGTTTGAAGATAGCTTGGCAATTGATCATAAGGGGTCCATAAACCACATACAACAGCGGTACCTAATGCAATCACATTTGTCATGACCAAGCCGGTATTTTCAGTCTTTGCAAAGACTGAAATGGCAACTCCCCAGGATGTAACCAGTAAAGATATCAATACAACAACCCACAGATACGCCGGAAAATTATTAATTTCAATATCATACAGAAATATTCCTAAAACAGAAAGAAGAAGAATTTGCATAAAAGTTATGACTAAAAAAGGAATGCTTTTTCCTAAGAAGAAGTTATAAGGCTTTAAAGGGGTACTTGCCAGTCTTGATACAATTCCTTTTTCCCGATCCTTTACAAAACTTATAACGATGGAGATAATAATGAATGTAGAAAAGAATACGCTCATACCGGTTACGGATTGAGAAGCTACTAAAGTTTTGTTTGTACTGTCTGTCGTAAATAGCTCAATCAGCAATATGATGGACACAATGGGTAATATGATCGTCCAAAAAAACAGAGACTTATCCTTTAACTGTTTTAGCGTTTCAATTTGAGCGAGCGGTAACATGATAAATTCCCCCTTTATTCTTCATCACGCAAATCAGTGCCGGTAAGTTTAAAGAATACATCTTCTAATTTTGGCTTATATAAAAACAACTGATGAGGCACAATATTGTTTTCCTTACTGATCCTAATTAAGTGCTCCATGGTTTCTAAAGGTTCTTTGGTTTTTATTATCAGCCCTGAATTAACGACTGAAAACTCAAAACCATGGCTCTTTATTAATTCATGAGACAATGAGGAGTTAAACATAATAGATGATTCTTCATGTCGTTTAAGCAGTTCATTTATTTCTCCTTCATCGATAATCTGCCCTCTGTCGATAAAAGCTACATAGTCACAAAGAGTTTCAATCTCTTCCATGTAATGACTCACATAAATAATGGTTTTACCGGCTTTTTTGAGACGATTTACGATGTTAAAAATGTATCGGCGTGATTGCGGATCCACGCCTACCGTCGGCTCATCTAGAATAATTAAGTCTGGATCGTGCATTAATGCACACCCGATATTTAAACGGCGCTTCATTCCTCCGGAAAAGTTCTCCACAACGTCGTTTGTCCTTTCTGACAACCCGATATCTTCTAACAGTTTTTTTGTTGTTTGCTTTAGTTTTAAGCCATTCAGTCCATGCACCTTTCCGAAAAATTCCATGTTGGTCTTTGCGGTTAATTTTTCTTCAAGGCTGATATCCTGTGGAACATAACCCAATCTGCCATTTTCATTACCGACAAATTCAACCTTACCGTCATATTCCCGGATGATGCGCGAGATGATCTTAATTAAGGTAGATTTGCCGGATCCGTTCGGTCCAACAAGTCCATAGCAGACTCCTTTCGGAATTGTTAAAGCAACATTGTCCAAAGCCAGAGTCGTGCCATAGCGCTTACTTATATGTTCAACTTGCAGCATTTACACCATTCCCCCACTGTTATTTATTTTAAATATGGATTCAATCGTATTAATGTACTCCTTGTAGGCTGCTTTCCCTTCTTTCGTAATCTGAACAATAGTCTTCGGCTTTTTGGATACGAACTTCTTGGTTAGTTCTATATAAGCTGCATCTTCTAACTTTTTCAGATGCGAACCTAAATTCCCATCTGTGATGTCTAATGACTTTTTCAGGAAAGTAAAATCACATTGATCATAAGTCATCAGTAAACTCATAATTCCCAACCGTACTTTGGCATGTATTAAATCATTGATATTGTTAACATTACTCATTTCCTTGCCCTTTTCTTTTCAAAATCATTCCTGTAAGTAATAGGCTGCCTCCGCCAATAAATGCAAAAACAATATTCATTGCCTCAGGAAATAAACAGAATGTAAGCATACCGAGTATGCTCAGCCAAAACCCCATAACAAAAATCTCTTTTGTTAACACGATGCCTAAGAATATGTACATAATAGACACCATCAAAACAATCAAAAATGATAGAAATTCTCCTGTTCGCGGCAATAATCCCATTAAAATCAGGAAAACAAAAATGAATACCATGAAGCTGAATCCAATCCATGCATATTTTAATTGATTCTTTAAAAAAGTGGGCATAGGATCAAATTGTTTCTGCTTAAGATATGTCTTCAAAGTTAGTATCCATCCTACTATTGCCAGTATAAACCATACACAAGCGAGGACTACAGAAGGTACCTTACATAAAGAAACGGAATACGCAATAATCCATATACAGCCCCAAATAATGAAATATGGACTGGTTTGCCTTGAGTACTCAGTCTTGTAATTCGTCAAGACCTTGATATGAGATAGGTTTTCGGCTATATCTGATTCACGAAAATTCTGATTTGACATAAGACAGGCTCCTCTTTTCGCAAAGTACTTTGTGAAACAGAGTATATTCTAATTCCATATATTTGTAAAGAGGTTTTATCCAAAATAGGCGCAACTATTTAGTCTTGGGAACAGCAGATGGGACTCTTTGCGCCGGTATGCTTCCATTACAGCATGAGACGTCCTTTATATAAGCATCCTAATAAAAAAGAGAAGCCTGCTGATCTTCAACTCAATAGATAGCATGCAAGGGCTGTCTGAATTTCTGGCTAACGGAGGAACATATGGTAAAACTTTTAAGCCACACTTCTGATGACAATTTCTGCAGGTTTTAGAAATGACCAAAATAGAAGGTCCGGGAGTCAAGCAGGGAAGATATCTTGACCAGGTGTGGTTGGACAAGCCGAATGTATATCGATTGGAAAGCAATTCATTTTATTGAAGGAAAAAGGACTGGAGTCATCCAGTCCTTTTCATCACATTGGTCAAATCCCCGCCCAAACATCTTTTGCGTAAATGCCTTTTGTCTGGAGGTCCAAAAGCCATTCTTGCGCTTGCCGTTCGTCTGTTTCGTGGACCGACTGATACGCTTTTTGCAGCGTTGCCTCTACATCGGGCGCCATTTTGCTACCGTCGCCGCATACGTAGAGGTGCCCTCCCCGGCCGAGGATGGAAATTAAAGCGCCGGCGTCTTTCGCCATTAAGTGCTGCACATACGTTTTCGGTACGCCTTCTTTGCGGGAGAAAGCCGTATGAAGCGTCACGATTCCGTCTTTTTCATAAGCTTCAAGCTCATCACGGTAAATAAAATCATGATCGTTTCTGCATCCGAAATACAGACGAGCCTCGCCCAGCTCTTTTCCTTCTTTTTTTAACGCCGCGCGGGCCTGCAGAAATCCGCGGAACGGGGCGACTCCTGTGCCGGGACCGACCATAATAATCGGTTTTTCCGGATCTTCCGGCAGCCGGAATCGTGTTTCCGGAGTGCGGACAAACATCACGATACCATCCTCAGGGCGGCGGTCCGCTAAATAATTCGAAGCAACTCCGCGATACTCACCCAAACCGCTCCGGGCGGGGCCGCGAACGACACCGACGGTAATTGAGGCCTGCCCGGGATGTTTCCGCGGCGAACTTGAAATCGAATAATACCGCGGCTTCAGCGGGCGCAAAAGCTCCAGAAATCGCTCAAACGGAAGTTCACACGCTTCATATTTTTCAAGGAGATCGAGCATTGAGACGCGCGATGTTAAGATTTGCTCCTGATAGACGCCCTCCTCAAGAAAATCTTCCAATTCCCGTTTGTGCGGCGGACAGACCGTATAAGCGGCCATTTCCCGGATTTGGGCCCTTGATGCCGCTTCCTGCAATTCGACACAGCTGCTCAGAAGATCATGCAGCCTGACCGGCCGATCGAGCGGGAGATGAGCCGCGCTCTGTCCGCTGGCCGTCAGCAGCACTTGATCATTCCCGTTCAGATTGAACCGGCGGAGAACACGGCTGACCTGCTCTTTGCTGTTTACCGGCAGCACGCCGAGATGATCCCCTTCATGATAGGCAGCCTCTTTCGGCAGAGTGATTTCAATATGCCTTGTGCTCCGGCCGCTTTCCGGCGCCTGAAGTTCCCTGTTTTCCGCAACGGATGCGTAAACCGCTTCATACGTCTGTGCCAACGGAGACCCGCCAAGCCCGCTGACAAATTGAAGACCCAGCGCACTTCGCTCTTTTTCGGCATTTTCATTCAGCTTGAGACCGAATGCCTTCATGGCGTCCGTCCACATGCTTTTTTTCCATTCATCAAGCTTTCCTTCAAAATCGCCGCTGACGTCCCCTTCGCCTCGGGCAGAAAAGCGTTCCGCCCCTTTTTCGGCAAGCTTCTCATCAATCAGTCTCGGCACAGCCTGATATGTCGCCGCCCAGTTATGATCACCGCAGCCGAAGACGGCATATCGGACACCTTCCAGCTCCCCGGGTTTGACTTCTTCAAGCCATTGAACGAATTGTCCCGCGTTGCTCGGAGGCTTTCCGTTATAAGAGGACGTAATGATCAAGAGAGCTCCTTCTTTCGGCAGTTTTCCGATCCGGTCATTTAAAGGCGCCGTTTCAGTCCGGACGCCGTGCATCCCGGCAGTATCGGCAAGTTCCCGCGCCACGCCTTCTGCGGTTCCCGTATCTGAGCCGTACAAAATCAGAAGCGGTCGGTTATCAAGCCCGATAATGGATGCGCCTTTTGTTTCCCGTTTTTCTTTTTCGACGTCTTCCGCCGCTTTTTCAGCCGCCGGGAGAGCTGCCGCAACGGCTCCTTTGTTTCTCGGCCGCACCCGGATATGAAAGTCGCCGGGCTTAATCGTCAGTGTCTGTTTAATATCGAGCTCATAATCGGTGTGATCGATAAAGGTAAAATGCTGCAGAATCATCCCCAGAACAAGAGTTGCTTCATGCAGGGCGAACTGCATACCGATACACGCCCTCTGCCCGTTTCCGAAAGGCTTATACGCATGGTGAGGCACTTGATCAGGATGTTCAAACCGCTCCGGATAAAATTCCTCCGCATTGTCTCCCCACGCGTCTTTATCACGTTGAAGCTGGGGAATTAAGACGGAAATTCTGTCTTTCGGCGTGATCGGATATTTCCCGCCGATCACCGTATCCTCTTTCGCATAAAGGCTGAACGCAGGCGCGGTCGGCCATAAGCGCAATGACTCCTGCAAAATCATTCGGATATAACTAAGCTCCAGTACTTGTTTATAAGAAGGAACGGGATCGGTCAAAACCCGATCGGCTTCTTCATAGGCTTTTTCCAAAACACGGGGATGTTTCAGCAGAAAATAGATGGCAAAGGAAAGCAGGCCGCTGGTCGTTTCGTGGCCGGCAATTAAAAACGTGATAATTTGAAACCGGATATTTTCATCATCAAGTTTTTCGCCCGTTTCCGGGTCTTCCACATTCAGCATTCTGGCCAGCAGATCCTTTTCATCCCGTCCGCCTGACCGGCGCTCTGCGATAATACTGTCTACTAACGAAAACATCGCCTGAATGTCATGATGAAATTGGCGCTTCGTCCTGATCATGAGCTTATCCTGAACATCGAGACGCTGCATTTGGTGCATCGCTTCATCAAGGGCGCGCACCATGCTGTTGATAAACGGATGAGGCGTTTCCCTGTAATAGCTGTTAAACCGATAGTTAAAGCCGCAAAGCCCGATCGTATCGAGCGTCAGGCGGGTCATATCAGCAGGCACATCAACGGCCTCATCCGGGTTCAGCCTAGCCCATTTTTGAATCAGCTGCACCGCGATATCAGTCATCATCGAATGATAATCTTTCATCGCGCGCTGGCTGAAGGTCGGCATCAGAATATTATGCGCCTTTCGCCAGTTAGGCTCATGCGTCCAGCTTGTAAACAGCCCGTCACCGGAAAACGCCCGGACTTTCTCCAAAGCCCCTTCAATGCTTTTATCGAACCGCTCTTCATCACAAACCTCTTTCACCAGTTCATGGCCGGACACGACGATAATGGCGCCCGCCGGCGTATGCAGCTGAAAAATAGGCCCCTGCTCGTTTGCCAGTTTGATAAGCGACATTGTAGGCTTGTCTTTATCAAGCAAAGGAAGATTGCCGAGCGGGCCGAATGTCTTCGGCTGCGGAATCGGACCTGTTTCCTTCATGAATAACACCCTTTCTAACACGTTGATGCGTTCCTTCCAACTACATTGCCCTTTTCACCGGCCGATTATCCGCCGTCACGGATCAATCATCGGATTGACGATCGATAACGGTTTTTTCTATACTGGAGAGGCTTGTTAAATACAGAAATAAGGTGAGTTCACATATGGATTTTGAAATCAAGTTTTTATCGTTTTACGTCATTCAAGTGGAAGGAAAAGACGAACAGGCAAACAAACAGTTCAAACATTTCCAGACCCTTGACACGGAAGAATTTGAAGAAAGCGAGCTGAAGGATTTTCTTGACGGGGAATTGAAGAAAATCGTCAAACGGAAAGCCGAACGGCATCCGCAATCCGAGCAGGTCCCCACAAAAATCGGCCATTTTATCACGGAGCCGAGCCATGAGCTTGATTCAAATCCGAATTACAACCTTTTCAACCGCGCCAGACTTGCGGATACGAAGGAAGCATTTATCGAGGCAAGCGAGCAGTTCGTCCGCACTTACCTTGACACGAGCGCCGTGCGCGGCGGTGTTTTTATCGTGGCATCGGCCGTTCCGCGCAAATATTTTGAGGACAAATTCGTCTTTATGATGAAATGCGATTTCGAGCCGAAGGTCGCCCGCATCTCAGACGCCTCGTCTCTCATTAAAAAGGTCGAAATGGCCATCACGACAAAAAACATGAAAAGCATTCAATATCCGTATATGCCGGAAGAAGGCATGACGGAAGAGCATGAGCTGAAAATCCACCAGGCCTCGCACGCCCGTTATTTCGAAGATTTTCTCAAATTTGTCGAATATGGCGAATCGATGCCAGAAATCATGAAAAACCAAGTCATGAACATGGTGCAGGAGCACGTGTATGAAACTTTTGAAGAAAACAGCGAAGAGCTTCAGCAGTTTGAGCACGACATTGAAATTTGGGAAGCGAGTGAAAAGCGGGAAATTCAGGAGCGACTCGACACCCATCAAGTCATCGAGGCATCCGCGCAGATCATTGAACACACGCCGGAAGCCGAGCTGAAAATGAAAGTCGGAGAAACAGAGATTAAAGGATTACTGGCTGATTTCGGCGAATCCATCCATCTCGCAAAAGTGAACGGGCGCTATGTCGCGCTCATTGAGGCGGAGACGATCTCGTTTGAAAAAGGCAGTTCGCCGGTGGAGTTTCACAAGCCTGAGGGGCTGCATGAGGTGATTGAGCGGATACGGAATAAATCTGAGCAAGACTGACAAAAGTCCAGACGCCATGTTCTGGACTTTCTTTATTTAATAAGGCTCTTTGAGCAATCGATAGCATTCACCGATGATGTCTTGGACGCCGGGCGTTCCCTTTATCTCGCGGCGGACGATTTCAGATGAGAGATTCTGCACCTGTAATGCCCGCTCCGCCCGTCTTTCAAAGTATGATTGACATGCAGTTTCATAGTTTTTGTGCTTTTGCAGTTCTTCACTAAGCACAATCGCGTCTTCAATCGCCATCGCCGCTCCCTGCGCCAATGTCGGCGCTCCTGCATGGACGGCATCCCCGCCCAGAACGACGCGGCCTCTGTGCCACGGTTCTTTGACCGCCATCTGCTCAATCTTATGAAACAAAACGGGATATTCCCTTGACATATTCTCTGTCACAAACTTTACTCCCGGAATTCCGCGCAGCAAGTCTCTCACCCGTTCAAAACGTGTGTCCTCATCATCCCTGAAGTCAGCGTCATACGGCCGGATGATAAATACGTATCCTGTTTTTTCAGACAGCGGCACGACCCCGACCTGCGTCTGCCCTTTTTTATACATCAGTGTCGAATCATGAAATATCGGCTCGGGAAAAGAAATGTAAAATCTGTGCGCTCCCATGCCGAGATACTCTGTTTTCACTTCCCTTTGCAGCATGTGATCGCGGACAGCGGAGCGGATGCCGTCAAAGCCGGCGAGAATGTCAGCCGTCATCGCGGTTCCGTCTCCACAATGCACCGTTATTTCATCTGCCGTTTCTTCGTAAGACACGACTTTTTTACCGGGCAGAATCGTGACTCCCGCCGCTTCAGCATGCTTGCTGAGGATATCGTTTAACGTTTGCCGCAATATATTATTCCGCCCCGGCAATGTATCATCTAAAAACGCCTCACTCACTTTAAACTGCAGCGTTCCGTTTTCATCATGCTGCTTCAGCCATTCCGTTTGAAAGCCGTGTTGGCAGCATTCATCATACACACCGATTTCCCGAAGCACCCGAAGCGCATTTTGAGGCTGAAGAATGCCCGCTCCGCTTTTTCGCATGTCGGACGCCGCCTCGCAAAGGGTTACTTCAAAACCTGCTCTGCCGAGAGAAATCGCTGCGGACAGGCCGCCGATCCCTCCGCCCGCTATGATGATCTTTTTCACTTCATGGTTCATCACGATACCGCCTTCTCTATTTATTTATCATTCATTAACTATTAGCCACCTTACTATATAGGCTGAAAAACTGTCAATCTTTATAGGTTGCCTTTTGAATCCGGCAAGCTTATACTTTGAATCACTAAAATGGTACGGAGGCTTACAAAAATGGAGTTGAGACATTTGCCGGATTACTCGCAGATTGCCGGACGCGCTGAGATTTACGCCGATATGGATGCTGAATCATTGAAAACATTTTTGACGTTATTTGATATGTCTAAAAAAATGAATCAGGTCATGGAGCATTATTTCTCAAGTCACGGATTGTCCGAAGGGAAATTCAAAATTTTAATGTTTCTGTTTGACGCACCCGGCCACAGCCTGAGTCCGACGGAGCTGGCGAAAAAATCCAATGTCACCAAAGCGACCATCACCGGATTGATCGACGGACTCGCACGGGACGGCTTTGTAAACCGCAGCCGGCATACCGGCGACAGACGCAAAATCAGCATCGAACTCACAAGGGAAGGAAAAGAAAAGCTGATGCTGTTTCTTCCCGGCCACTTCTCCAATATTTCAGGAGTCATGGAAAACTTCACCGCTGAACAAAAAGCGGAATTGACAAAAATGCTTGAAATATTATTTGATAAGCTTCTGCTGTTTTCCGGAGACAGAACATAAAGTAGTATCGTAAAAACAAAGGCGAATTTCCACGAGATGGAAATTGAAGTAAAAAGATGAGGGTTATAAAAAAACAGCCTGCACATTTGTTTGTTCAGGCTGTTTCAGAAGAAATAATTTTAAAATTACTTTCTCTTCACTATAAATGCAGGTGTTTTAATGCTGGAAGTTACATTTGTATATCGATTTTTAGTCTTCAACCTCACTCTCACACTATTTGATCCTTTTTTAACGATTTTTGATTTGAGAGTTTAAATACTTTTTTAGGTGTTGAGTGACTAAAAGAACCTTTCTTTGTTTCATTAGCCACCCATTTTGAACCGTTCCAAACATCAATTGTCATGGAATAATCAAATGTTGCGATTGTCCCGCCCCCATATGATGCTACACAATCAATGGAAGTAGCTTTTGCAGAATAAGAATCCGCATCGGTACAAACTCTCAATACATATGTTGCATAATCTGTACTACAAGGCATAATATCCTTCCCCTTTCAAATTTTTTGAAACAGGTTTGTTATTATGACAAACCCTCCGTTCACTTCTAGCTGGCAAACGTATGACAAAGGGGATCTCATGGCTTATGAGATTAAAAATTCAAAACTCTTAGAATTAACAAAAGGCACCCCTCTTAGCAGGGCGCCTTTTCCGCGCGGTTAATCATCACTGTTTAAAATCCCGAAAAACCGAAGCAGGTTGATAAACAAGTTGATAAAGTCGATATAAAGCGTCAATGCCATCAAAGGAATCAGGTCAGCCGTGATGTCCCGGTGCTTGATCTGGTTCAGATCGTATAAGATGTACATTGAAAACACAATCGTTCCGATGACGGAATACGCCATCATGGCGGCGGAATTCAGCGGGCTGAAAATATTAAAGATCCCCACTGCGAGAAGCGCGATAAGAGCGACAAGCAAGAAGGACCATAAAAACGACAAGTCCTTTTTCGTCTTAGCGCCGATCGTACCGAGCACCGCAAAAATCACAAACGAAGAACCGAATGCCTCCAATACGACATAGGCTCCGGCTGCGGACGCATAATGGCTGATGATCGGAAACAGCGTCATTCCGGAAATAAAAGCGAATGAAAAGACAAACACATATCCGACGGCTTTTTTTCGGCGCAGCCAAAATGCGGCGATGATCATGACGACCTCTAAGATCGACAGCGGCAGCATCAATGCCGGCGGAATGAACTGGCCCGTATACAGGCCGATTGTCGCAACTAACAGTGTAAACACAAATACCGTTATAATGCGCTGCATAATAGATTGTTTGCTCTCATAAGCAGCAGTTTGCATGTCAAAAGTCCTCCCAAAAAATGATGGTGATAGGTCTATTATAAATAAAATGGGAGAAATTTGCATGATTTTAAGAAGATTTTAAGGATGTCAGGCCTGACGTTTTGCTGCGCACTCCTGCATATCCATGAAATCATGCAGTTTTTTCGTCAATCCGCCGTGCCCGAATCGGATATTCCCCTTCTGCCCCGGCGTTTTCACGAAATCGAGGAATGCCAGCACATAAAGACGCCTGACGGGAATCGGAATGACGCCCGCATCATAAAACCAGCCGTCAATTGTATTGAGCACGCCTTTATTTATGCCGTATTGCTTCGTGCACCGTTGCAGAAAGCGCACTTCGGGCAGGTGCAGATACCGGCTCTCCCGGAAAGGAACAGTTGAATGCTTCATATGTACCGCCTCCTGTCATTGGCTGTTTTTTAAGATTGTTTTACTTCTTTGCTCTTCAGGGAAAATCGATATTTCTCCACCTTATCAATTTGTGTCACTTGGGAATTATGAACCGTAATCTGAACAGTCCCGAAATCGAGCGTTTCCAGCGCACTGATAATCTTTTCGATCACATGCGGATCTACGTTTCCTTTGGACGTCATCATGCTCCCCCTTTATGTCTGGCCGTTCGTCTTTTGACAATGAGTGTTTTAATTCATACTATTCTGATAAGAAATATATAATTATACTATTATGTTTTCATTCAGAAATCAACAGCATTTACACAATTTTCGGATATGTTTTCTTTGCGAAAACTTTCACTTCCTTCGCTTTGACATAAACCGTGTCGCCGACGCCCGCCCCCAAGGCGTCATATTGCTCTTTTGAGAGCTCAATCTCCAAGTGCTGGCCTGTGTCGGTACGGACGGCTTCCAATCTGACGGACGGTCCGATGGCGCGGATATGAGCCGCCTTTGCTTCAAATGAATGCAGACCGGACGGTTTTTTTCTACGGTAAAATGGTGCGGCCTCACATAAGCGATCCCCTTGTCCTGATCAGCATGCCCGACAGGTATTGCTGCGTTTCCGGTGATCAGCTTTCCTTCCTCCACTCTTCCTTCAAATACGTTGACACTGCCGAGAAAGTCGTACACAAACGGATTTGCGGGGTGATCATACACCTCCTGCGGCGTTCCGATCTGTTCAATCGCACCTTCATTCATAATGACGATGCGGTCGGCCACATCAAGCGCTTCTTCCTGGTCGTGAGTGACGAAAATACTTGTCATGCCGAATTCATCATGAAGCCGTCTGAGCCATTGCCTTAACTCTTTTCTTACTTTGGCGTCAAGCGCGCCGAACGGTTCATCCAACAGCAGAATGTTCGGTTCTACGGCCAAGGCGCGTGCGAGGGCGGCTCTTTGTCTCTGTCCGCCTGACAGCTGCGAGGGATAGCGCTTTTCATAAGGTTCCAGTTTCACAAGCGCCAGAAGCTCTCTCACTCTTTCGGCAATTTCCTTTTTGGCGGGACGCTGCTTTCGCGGACGGACTTTTAATCCGTAGGCGACATTTTCAAAAATCGTCATCTTGCTGAATAACGCATAGTGCTGAAACACAAAACCGACATGTCTGCTTTTTACATGCGTATCCGTCACATCTTGTTTTCCGAACAGGACACGTCCCCCATCTGCCTGCTCGAGGCCGGCAATGACTCTCAATAATGACGTTTTGCCTGAGCCTGACGGGCCGAGAAGCGCAACCAGCTCGCCATTATTGACGTGAAGATTGATATCCCGCAATGCCTGATAGTTTCCGTAATGCTTAGAAATACTGTCGATCGTAATCTCCATAATGACTCCTTCCTCATCCGGCTTTAACAGAACGATAACCGGCTTTCCATTCAATGATGTTTTTCAAAAACAGTGTCACAATCGCAAAAACCGACATGACGGAGGCCGCCGCAAAAGCGGCCGTAAACTGATATTCGTTGTACAAAATTTCGATATGAAGCGGGAGCGTGTTGGTAACACCCCTGATATGACCGGAAACGACTGATACGGCGCCGAATTCGCCGATTGTCCGGGCCGCGCTCAAAATCACGCCGTAGATCAGCCCCCATTTGATATTAGGCAGCGTCACATGCCAGAACGTTCTCCAGCCACCAGCACCAAGGGTGACGGACGCTTCTTCTTCAGCATTTCCCAAGCTTTGCATAAGCGGTATTAATTCCCGGGCGATAAAAGGGAGCGTCACAAACAAGGATGCAAGCACGATTCCCGGGACTGCGAATACGATTTTTATCTGGTGATCAAGTAAAAATGGACCAAGCCAGCCGTGAAGCCCGAACAAAAGGACAAAGATTAAGCCCGCGATTACCGGAGACACGGCAAACGGCAGATCAATCAGTGTCATAAACAGACTTTTCCCCCTGAATTCATATTTGGTCACAGCCCACGCCGCGGCGACGCCGAACAGCGTATTCAGCGGAACCGTGATAAAAACGACGAGGAGCGTCAATTTCATCGCGGCAAGGGAATCCGGATGCGTGACAAAGAGGATATATGCTTCCGCTCCCTTTTTAAAAGCTTCAATAAATATAAATGCAAGCGGCATGATTAAAAATATGGACAAAAAGAGCAGAACTGCTGAGATCAGCACCCATTTCACAACGGGTGATTCCCGTATCTCCCGCTTAGGCACGGCTGTTTTCGCTGTTTCCAGCTGCATGGCATATCCCCTACCTTCCTGCGTATTTTCTCGCGGTGAGCCATTGCAATCCATTGATGATGAATAAAATGAAAAATGTGATGACAAGCATGACTGCCGCAACAGCTGTTGCCCCGGCATAATCGTATTGCTCTAATTTCGTCATAATGATCAGCGGGGAAATCTCGGTTTTAAACGGCATATTGCCCGCGATAAATACAACAGAACCATACTCCCCGAGGGCGCGGGCAAAAGATAATGCGAAACCCGATATAATAGAAGGAAAAAGCTCCGGCAGAATGACCTTTTGGAAGGTTTTCCATTTCGAAGCTCCAAGTGACGCAGATGCTTCTTCCGTTTCCTTTTGGAGATTTTCTAAGACGGGCTGAACCATCCTGACGACAAAAGGCAGCCCGATAAACGTCAATGCGATGACAATGCCGATCGGTGTAAAGGAAATACGGAAAGGAAACAACTGTCCGATCCAGCCGTCCGGTGAATACATTGCCGTTAATGTAATGCCTGCGACGGCGGTCGGCAGCGCAAACGGCAGATCAACCAGGCCGTCAGCCAGCCTTTTCCCCGGAAAGTCATATCTCGTCAGCACCCAGGCGATGACAACGCCGAAAACCGCATTGATCAAAGCGGCGCAGCCCGCCGTCAAGAAGCTCAGCCGATAGGAAGCCGCGGCCCTCGGCTCAGAAATGATATGCCAGACGTCCCCGGGCCCCATTGACATCGTATGAAAAAACACCATGGACAGCGGCACGATAACCAAAACGGCCATATATAAAAATGTAAATCCCATCGTTAATCCGAACCCCGGAATCACGGACGGTTTTGTTTTTTTGAAAAGTAACGTTCTCATACTCGTTTCCTCTTTCTATTTCTCATAGATGCTGTCAAAGGTTCCGCCGTCATTGAAATGGGTTTCCTGCGCTTTTTTTCCAGCCGCCGAATTCCTTTTCGACCGTCACCGTTTTAATCTGCGGGAATTGTTTTTCATACTTTTTCAGAACCTCTTTATCGCGGGGCCGGTAAAAATTCTTCGCGGCGATCTCCTGCCCTTTTTTGCTGTAGAGGTAGGACAAATATGCTTCAGCCGCTTTTTTTGTTCCTTTTTTATCGGCGGTTTTGTCGACAACAGAGACAGGAGGCTCAGCCAGAATGCTGATTGAAGGATTGACAATCTCATATTTCTCCTTGCCGAATTCCTTCAGTGTGAGATAGGCCTCATTTTCCCAGGCGATCAGCACATCCCCCATCCCTCTTTCTGTAAAACTGGTCGTGGCTCCGCGCGCCCCTGAATCAAGCACTTCCACATTGCCGTAGAGGTCTTTCATAAACTGTTTGATTTTCGTGTCGTCATGATGATACGTTTCATCGGCATATGCCCATGCCGCTAAATAGTTCCATCTGGCTCCGCCCGATGTTTTCGGATTGGGCGTAATGACCGAAACGTCCTTTTTCACCAAGTCAGCCCAATCAGTGATGTGTTTCGGATTCCCTTTTCTGACTAAGAATACGATGGTTGACGTGTAAGGAGTTGATTGATCCGGCAGACGTGACTGCCAGTTTTGATCAATGAGTCGGGCTTTTTCTGCTATCGAATCAATGTCATAACCTAAAGCAAGCGTTACGACATCAGCGTCGAGTCCGTCTATTACGGATCTGGCCTGCTTCCCCGAACCTCCGTGCGACTGCTGAACGGTTACATCTTGACCCGTTTTCTTTTTCCAGTAGGAAGAAAAGGCCTGATTATACTCTTTATACAGCTCCCGTGTCGGATCATACGATACATTCAGCAGCTGAACGGTCTTTCCGTCTGATGACGCGCTGCCGGACTCAGATTGACAGGCTGACAGCGCCCCTGCCAATAAGATCAATACTAAAAATGCCGCTGTTTTTTTCATGTGCCTGATTTCTCCTCTCTTTTTCCGCATAAAAAAAGGCATATTATCCCCTTTCAAAAAAGGGAAATAATATGCCTTCAGTTGACTGATGGGCAATTATACCGGTATCAGATTTGGGCAGAACGGCCAGCTTTCGTTTGTGTACGATCAGCTATTTGTGCCGGTTCGATGTGTATAAGAATAATTCAAACTATCCCCAGCTGTCAACTAAGTTTTAGAATATTTAAATTGTTTTCCGCTGACAAAAAAAGCGCCCCGCCTCTGGCCGGAGCACCTTTTTTCTATGCTTTTGCTTCCTCGATCACACATGTGACACCCATGCTGGCGAGCGCCTGCTCCAGGGAGCCGTAAGTTTGATACTCTGAAAAATCAAGCCCCAATTGGATAGAAGTCTGTGCCACATCAGGCCGAATGCCGGAAAACACGGTTCTGATGCCGAGGAGAAATAACGTTTTCGACAGCATATACAATTGCTGCGCCACCATCGTATCGACAATGGGCACACCGGACAGATCAATCACAAGGTTTGTGATCCGTTTGGCGACACAGTTTTCCGGCACCGACTCCAAAATCACACGCGCCCGTCTCGTATCAATCGCGCCGATGAGCGGCAGAGTGCCGATCGTATCCGCGATTAAAATAACCGGACAGCTCAATTCGGAAATAAGCTCCTGCTGAGATGACAGCCTCGCGATCATTAATTTCTGAAACTGTTCAGTAAAATCCGTCATCAGCTGATCAAACGAGCCGTTGACAAGGTGATTCCAGCGGCGGGCATCCTCATTTGTTACGATGTCCTGATGCTCATCCATAAAACGGGTGACCGCCTCCCAAAAGACGGTTCTTGAATTGCCGATCGCCTCAACGACCTCATGAACCTCCGCGTCTTGCTCCACTCTGCTTTTCGCTACCTGTGCGGCCCATTTGTCTTTATTATGCTGAAAAACGGCCGGATCTTCCAAAAAAGCGCTTGCGATGACCGTGTTTGTAAAGGTATGCTGCTCGATCAGCAGCCGTTTCATTTCCTCACTTAATTGATTCGCAGAATAAAAACGCCCTCTCAGCTTCCGTCTCAGCTTGAGCCATTTTTCCGTCAGCTCTGCCGAATGTGTAATAATATAATCATGAAGTAATTGGTCTTTGTTCACTGCCGTCTCCTCTTTCAAGAATGTACTTTTGTCTAAATTATAAATCGGAATCGCCGATCGCACTAGAGAAATTAAAAAAAGCCGGCACATTAAAGCTTTTGATTGCTTTTTTCGGCAGGAGGATACACTATAAAAGAAATGAAACAGGAGGTCAGTATGATGATCAAAAAAATCGCGACAGTCGCCGTATACACTGATGATCAGCAAAAAGCGAAAACATTCTGGACGGAAAAGGCGGGGTTTGAAACCGTCGCCGAGCATCCGATGGGACCGGGCGCCTTCTGGCTTGAGGTAGCGCCCAAAGGGGCCGCCACTCATTTGGTTATTTATCCGAAATCGATGATGAAAGGGTCAGAGCAAATGAAGGCTTCTATCGTATTTGAGTGTGAAGATGTCTTTGCCGCATACGAACAGATGAAAAAGAACGGCATCACCTTTTTAGATGAACCGAAACAAATGGAATGGGGCAGCTTCGTGCAATTTAAAGATGAGGATGGTCATGTCTTTCTCCTGAAATCGTAATCCGTCAGGCATCTCAATTGACTTTGAGAATCATTTTCATTTAAAATGTTGGATAAAGCGTGAAAAGGATTGGAGAGCTGCCAGATGTTTGTGCAAATCAGAAAAATGACCGTAAAAGAAGGACATGCCGACAAAGTAATCGAACGCTTCAGTTCAAAAGGCGTGATTGAAAAGCAGGAAGGTTTGATAGACGTAACGGTTCTGGAAAAAAAAGTCCGGCGCGGTGATGAAGAAGTCGTCGTGTTAATCCGCTGGGAGTCAGAAGACCATTGGAAACAATGGGAAAAAAGCGAAGACCACATCGCGGCCCACAAAGCAAACCAAGGCAAGCCGAAACCTGATTATATGCTTGGAACGGATGTCGGTATGTATCATGTCAGAGCCGTTAAAACAGGCGTACACGAAAAATAATAAAGAGCATCTGCCCCAGGGCAATGCTCTTTTTATTTTTTCTCCTCATACGGCAGGACAAACAGCGGTTTATCAGGCTTCCATTCCGCATACAGCACGTCCTCCGTTTTTTTGATGTTCAGCTTTTTCAGCTCCTGAGTCAGCTGCTTTTCTTCCAGCCCGGCTTCTTTCAGATTTTCATACAGCACTTCACCGTCAATAATCAGCGTGACCGGCAAAGAGACTTGCTTCGGCTTTATTTGCATGTCGCCGTTTTTCGTCGTGTCATATTGAAAGCTCGGCAGGACGCTGACCATCCCGTTTGTTTCTAAAATCGCGTACTCCGCTTCCTGTATGGAAAAGCAATTCGCCTGTCTGAGAAGGCTTTGCAATTGATTAATGTCCAGTTTATTCTTTTTCAGCACATCATATTTCAGTTTTCCTTTATGGATGATTATATTCGGCTCGCCTTCCAACAGCTTTCTGGTGCTTTTTACTTTCTGCGTAATCAGTTCGATGAGATAAATTAAAACTCCCCATAACAGAGAAGCAAAAATGATTTCAATAATCCTGACGTCTTTATCATACACCGCATTTCCGACCAGTTCGCCGAGGATGAGCGCGGAAATAAAATCAAACGGCGTAATTTGCGAGAATTGAGTTTTTCCAAGCAATTTTAAAATCACAAATAAAATACCCAAACCGCATACTAACTCCCAAGCCACTGTAAGTAAATGTCCCATATTCGCACCTTCTTCTTAAAAGTCATTACCATTATGGACATCCGCCTGTTTTCTATACAGCGGCCGGCAACACACAAAAAAACGCAGCCGAGGCCGCGTTTTTTCACTTCTGCTTACTGTTTTTGATTCGATCTGACGACCCGTAAGCACACCTCAGCGGCATAACCGGCTGCCGCTCCGGAACCCGCAAACATCGCGGCAAGCCCCAAGCCCATTCCTTCCCAGCCGCCGATACCGAAAATACTGTAAACAACCGTACCGAAAGCAGTCAGGCCCAGCACCGCCAAAAGGCACTCAGGCCACATCTTTTTCGGCCATTTCTTACGGAGCACAGCCGATACGGCAAAGTTAAGACAAAATGCGGCCAGACAGATCAGATAAAAAAACCCCATGTCTTTTGCACCTCCGTCATAAGGAGCTTTTTATTTACTCACCTTTTTTTCAAACAAATGATAACCCGGCGCGAGCCCTTTTGATTCGTAACCCATTCCGCTGTAAAACGACTGAAGCGCCTTGTTTCCGGACACGCAATCGAGCCGGATTTTCGTTTTTCCCGGACAAGACACACCCGTCTCCGCCCAAGTCATGATTGTCCGGCCGAGCCCCGCGCCTGCAAACCGCCTGTTAATCGCCAGCCGGTGGAGATATACGGACTCCTCATGTCCTTCATCGCCCCATAGACGTCTGTCCCACCCGCTTGCTTCGGGAAGCAGCATGACGACGCCGGCCAGCTCTTCATTCTGCCTGAATAAAAAAACATACCCTTTGGCGATCGCCTCCCGCATATTGTGGGTATCTTCCCCTTGCAGAAGGCCGATCCACTGGTTCGACCCTTTATCGCGAAGCCATTCTGCCGCTTGCACGAGCAGATCCATGACCTCTTCTTCATCATCCTTCCGGGCGGAGGTGACCCGGAATGCCCCCGTCTTCTCCTCCGTAATCGTAAATGGTGTCATAAAATCCTCCTGTAATCAGAATATTCGACACCTTTATTATAGACCAAACGCAGAAAGGAAAAAACAGCCGTCATGTTTGAGGGCCGTTTAAAAAATTTTCTTCTTATCACGTTCTTCTTTTAAAATCTCAACCGCTTCCCTGAAACGCATAGAGTGAACGATTTCACGCTCACGCAGAAAACGGAGTGAATCATTCAGGTCAGGATCATCGGAAATATCAATAATCCATTGATACGTCGCTCTCGCCTTTTCTTCAGCCGCAATATCCTCATATAAATCAGCAATCGGATCTCCCTTCGCCTGTATGTAAGACGCTGTGAACGGAACTCCGGCCGCATTGTGATAAAACAGCGCGCTGTCATGGTTGACATAATGATCACTGAGCCCTGCATCACGCAGCTGCTCCGGTGTCGCATCTTTTGTCAGCTTATAAATCATCGTCGCAATCATTTCTAAATGCGCAAACTCCTCCGTGCCGATATCCGTCAGCAGGCCGATCACCTTGTCAGGAATCGTGTAGCGCTGGTTTAAGTACCGGAGCGCTGCGGCCAATTCGCCGTCCGCCCCGCCGTATTGTTCAATGAGAAACTTAGCCAGCATCGGGTTGCATGTACTGACTTTAACCGGATACTGCAACTTTTTTTCATATACCCACATTTACAGATCCCTCCTTATACTTGCCATGGCCAAGGACCGCGGCCCCAGTCCCATTGAGCGCCGACCTGACTCACGCCGAATTGCAGAAGCGGTCCGTACTCAGGCTCAAACCGCTTTCTCAGCTGTCTTGAGTACCGGGAATATTCATGAAACTGCTGAAGCGCGAGACGGTCATGGGGATGCGTATCCAGATAAAGCGTCAGCTCCACCAAGACAAAGTCCGCCGCCTGAATTTGTTCCAGCAGCCGATAGTATTCATCATCAATCTTTTTCGCCATATTCGATTCCCCCCCGATAAGGATTATCATAGAAATCGTAAAGATCCTTCCAAAGGGTCCCTTTTCTCAATGCCTCCATCGGAGAAAACTGCTCCAAGTGATACGGCTGAAACCGCATATAAAGATGCGGCGGCGTTCTGTAGTATTTTCTCCCGATCGGCGGGCAGGGATCAAACCGGCTGTGGAAGGGTTTATAGGATTTGACCGGTGTAAACGGCTGATTTTCTTTCATTACGATCCTCCTTTCCTAAACACATGACCTTAATAGGTATGAATCCGTATCGGCATTTATGCCCTGTAAGAAAATAAAAAAGCCCGTTAAAAACGGACACAATGCAACTCATCTGGAATTTGAAGTAAAAAATCATAATGAAAAATCTGCTTGAAAACGCTGATAATGTTTCAATGTATATTCCGTAATTCGTTGATCATATTCAGGATATTCATATCTCAATAAAACAGCCACTGACTTTGAATATGCTCTAAAGAGACCTTGGCAGTCAAACAATGCCTTCCACACGCTTTCATAAGTATTGCCGACATAAGTATTCAGCAGGATTTCCCAATCTTTCGCATTCATGTAATGTTGAATATACTTATAATTCTTCCCTACACTTAATGAAAACTGATTCTCTATCCCGATATTCCACGCAATCATACGCAAAACATTAGGCCTTAAAATGTCATTCATATGATCCAGCGCAAACAGTATTTCTTTACGCATTAATCCTTTAATCACATAGGTTGAAACCATCCAAAATTCATTGCAGCAATCATCAAACTCTCTGGGAGTCGGTTTCTTTATATGATATTGTTCATCACTCGCAATAATCTTACTATTGATTCGGTCATCCTTGTCTAATACTATTTCCGCCAAACCATCACTCTGTGTAAAATAATCCTCTGTTTGACTCAGAGGGATCAAAGTTAAGTCGATTTTATGATGATCTTTAAATAGCATGAGATAGGAGAACCAGTCTCCGAGCTCCGGAGGGAAAAGTTCCATATCTTCAGGTTTTTGCATCATCAATCTTTCGCCAAACTGATCCAGCCAGCTTTCGTCAGATGTGAAAGAGTCCATATCGGTCACAAAATAAGAAATATCATAGTCTTGAAATTTGTCTCTCGGTACATTTTTATTGGTTCTTGATCCCTCTAAAGTGACAAGACGGATTCTCTCGTCCTTCATCGCAATATCAAGAATCAATTTCATCATTTCGTCTTCACTTCTCACATGTAAAACCTCCCGATAAAGAGATTTTTACAGATCATGCTTTTCAGTTTATAAACAACTTGCTCATGATTTACAGAAAAGTCCTATGTACTTGATGATTTTGCTTCAATCGTAACACAGCTGCAAGAACATGAGAAGAGCACTCTTGCTGTTCCAAGAGTGCTTTTCCCGAATGGTCAGATATATTGGCTGTCCCGATGATGATGATGATGGAACGGGTAGCCGCCGTAGCCTCCGTAGCCGCCAAAACCGTACCCCGGATATCCTCCGAAGCCTCCGTAGCCGCCAAAACCGCCGTAACCGCCAAAACCGTATCCCGGGTAGCCGTAGCCTCCGCCGAAACCGTATCCCGGATATCCTCCGAAGCCGCCGTAGCCACCGTAGCCTCCGTAGCCGCCAAAACCGTACCCCGGGTAGCCTCCGTAGCCGCCATAGCCGCCGTAAATCGGTCTTCTTTCATTCATGATTTATCGCTCCTTCACATAGGTTACAGTCCAGTTTATGACATGCGGAAGGAAACGTATGGGCATCCGCCCAGTTTTGGTGAAATAATCAATAATTGCTTACGGAGAAATACGATACAGGCCGGCCGCATAAGCAAAATAAAAAGGCCGGAACTTATGCCGTCCCGGCCTTTTTGTCTTTATTCGCCTAAATCCACATTGTGATAAACCTGTTGTACGTCTTCGAGGTCTTCCAGCACATCGATCAGCTTTTCAAATTGAGCTTTCGCATCTTCCGGAAGCTCGACTTCATTTTGCGCAAGCATCGTCAGCTCCGCAACCGTGAACTCTTCAACGCCGGCATTTTTGAATGCCTCCTGTACGGCATGGAATTGATCAGGCTCGGCATATACGATAACACTGTCATCCTCTTCCAAAATATCGCGCACGTCCACATCAGCTTCCATCAGCAATTCCAGCGCTTCATCCGCCGTCTTGCCTTCAACGCCGATAACGGCGGTCGCATCAAACATGTAAGCGACAGACCCGCTCACACCCATATTTCCGCCGTTTTTCCCGAATGCGGCGCGCACTTCAGGCGCCGTGCGGTTTACATTATTCGTTAACGCATCAACGATGATCATTGAACCGTTCGGCCCGAAACCTTCGTAACGCAGCTCGTCAAAGTTCTCCTCCGCGCCGCCTTTCGCCTTTTCAATCGCACGCTCAATAATATTTTTCGGCACACTGTACGTCTTTGCGCGCTCAAGCACCACTTTTAATGCCTGGTTCGATTCCGGATCTGGCTCGCCTTGTTTTGCCGCCACATAAATCTCACGGCCGAACTTCGCGTAAATCCGGCTCGTATTTGCGTCCTTTGATGCTTTCTTTTCTTTAATGTTGTTCCACTTACGGCCCATTTTGTTCCACTCTCTTTCACGAATTGAATCTGTATGATAAATACTCTGCTTCTATTATACCTCAGCGGTTGGGTTGTTTCGAGTGTAAGACATTAGAAAAAACAGGCACGCTTAAAATCACCGGAGCGCAGTAAGCCGAATTTGAGGATTATTGTACAAAACATAAAAAAGCCCCCTTCATACAGGAAGGAAGTCGCAAGCCAAAAGATTCATTTTATTCTTATTACCTATTTCCTACACTGTATATCCTGACTCACGTGGTAAAATTTTGATATCGAACAAAAGAAAGGATATGGTCATGAAAGTTTTCGAAGCAACCACCCTCCTGGCCGCTGCCAAACAGCGCGCGGGTGAATACAAAAAACTGCGCGGTCAAATGGTTAATCTGAAAAAAGCATTTCAAGGCATGGCTGATCTCGGTGACGGTGATTTCTCAGGCCGGGGCGCTGACAACATCAAAGCCTTTTTCAAGGACCACGCCGGCGTTACTGACAGCTGGCTTGATCTGATCGACATGAAAATCGCATTTCTCACAAGCCTTCCCGGCAAGGTCGAAGATGCCGGACTTTCCAGTTCGCATGTGGAGGAATCTTTCCTGGAGCATGAACTCACCCACGCCCTTAGTAAATCAAAGGCGATTATGGAAGGGCAGAAAAAGGACATGCGCTCCATCCTCGGAGAGATCGAAGACATCATCTCGCTTGATCTATTTTCAACGGAAAGCACAGATCAGAAGCTGTCTTCAGCTGACAAAAAAAGAAGCGAAACGATACATAAGCTCGGCAAGCTTGATCACGATCTAACGAAAGAATACGCAGAAACCGAAGCGAACGAACAGTTCATCCAAGCCGACTTTCAGCAGCTCCAAAACGCCACGGGCAAAGGAAAAAGCGCCACGCCGCTTCACTACAACGCCAAGGCGTACCGTGAAAGCGACATCCATAAGAAAAAAGGCGAGATTGCAAGACATTCGGATGCTTATTTGAAGATGAAGAAAGAGGAAGCGAAGGAACGAGAGATTGAAAAACTGAAAGAAAGACTGAAAAACTACGATTATGCGAATGCTGATGAATTCTACTCAATGGCCAAAACAATCGGCTATAAAAACCTGACAAAAGAACAGCAGCGCTACTTCACTCAAATTGAAAACACGCGTGAACTTACAGACGGTTTCAAAGGCGTTGCCGTCGGCCTTTATGATTCCGGAAAAGACGCGGTCACAGGCCTGTGGGATATGGTCACAGATCCGGGCGGAACGGTTGAAGCCATTACAGGAGCGGTGGCTCACCCGATCAAAACGTATGAAGCCATTTCAGCGGCAATCGAAGAATCGTACCAAAAAGACATGGTGAATGGCGACACCTACTCCAGAGCAAGATGGGTGTCATATGCAGTGGGCACCGTTGTGACATCAGTTGTCGGCACAAAAGGCGTCGGTGCCGTCTCAAAAACAGGAACAGCCGCCAAAGTGACAACCAAAGTCAAAACAGCAGCACGCAAATCCGCCGCAGCTCAAAAAGCGATAACGGTCTCAAAACAAACCGTTGACCACATCAAGCAAAAGGTCAACACAGGCATAGAAGTATCAAAAAAACGTGTCAAAACCAAGTTACATCAAATTGGAGATCTCACCCTGGCTGATATTCTCCCGTATCATCCGCGTCACGACTTAGTGCCGGCGGGCGTGCCTTACAATGCAGTCAACGGGGTCACACTTAAAGAGGGACTGCAGAAATTCGCCAAGGTCATCCTGCCGAAACCGTACGGAACCTCCGCAAGCGGCAGACGGACACCGGCACCGCATGTACCGCCGGTAACGGTCAAATACGGCGAGCATTTTGCGAAATGGACCAGAAAGAAAGTATTGAAGCCGAATGTCATCTATAAAACAAAAGAAGGCTACACGTACACCACTGACAACTATGGTAGAATTACAAGTGTCAAAGCAGACTTGCAGCTGGGAGAAGCAAAACGCAACCAATATGCACAGTCAAAAGCAGGTAAACCAGACCGTCTGACAGATGACGACGGAGGCCACCTAATCGCCACCCAATTCAAAGGCTCAGGGCAATTCGACAACATCGTGCCTATGAATTCTCAGATTAATAGGAGCGGTGGGAATGGTATGAGATGGAGCAGGAATGGGCAAAAGCTCTTAAAGAAGAACCTCCCAAATTAGTAACAATTGAAATTAAGCCTATTTATAGTGGAGACTCTTTAAGACCTAATTTATTTAAGGTCAAATATAAGATCGGAAATAAAAGATTTAAAAATGTTAGAATAAAAAATCAAGCAGGAGGCTGATATTGTGGAAACTGAAAAGATGGGAGTACTATATCAAAAAATCGCTGAGCAAATAAATGAAATTATCCCCTCTGAGTGGGAGAAGGTTGCTCTTTATGCCGAAATTTTAGATGATTCTTCAGAAGTTTACTTCTTCTTTACTACTCCACAAAATCAGGAATATATATATTCACACGATATTCCTGAACATTTTAATGTTGATGAAGATATATATGACGAACTTCTATATGAATTGCATGATTACTTTGAAGAGTTACGGGATCAAACAAACAACGAGGACTTATGGACAAACCTCACTTTGCATCTCGAACGAAGCGGTAAATTCTCAATTGACTACGATTACACCGATGTCATCGCCTCAGACTTAAACGGAACACAACGGCAAGTGGTATGGGAATATCAAAACTTGGGGATTTTGCCTCAAGATGAGGATGATAAACAGTTTGTAATAAGCTACTTCGGTCTATAAATCATTAATGCTCAGCACTTCTTTGCTGGGCTATAACCATTTTGTAAATAAGCTATCGTTATGAACACCCGCAATTTAATAATAACGGTCTGGATATAATCCAATAAAAAAACTTAGAAGACTATCCTGAAAATCCATCTAATAAAGTTGGGAAAACAAATGTTAGAAAACATTTATCTGCAAATAGCTGATGTTATAAGAAGAATGATCCCTTCTGAATGGAGCAAAGTTGTTCTTTATGCAGAAACACTAGACGGCTCACGAGAAGTTTATTTTTTCTTTCAAACACCCGAAAACGATGAATATATATACTCTCATGACATTCCAGAACAATTTCAGGTCAGTAAAAAATTTATACCGAACTACTACTAGACCTCCAAGAGTTGTTTAAGCAGTTACACACTGAATTTAAAGAAAATAACCCCGAAGTATGGGCAAATTTGACACTAAATCTTGAAAGCTCTGGAACGTTTTCAATTGATTATGATTATGAAGATATTATTGAGTCTGATTTGGACGAATACGAAAGACAAATGATTTGGGAGTTCAATAACTTGGGTACCTTTCCCGAAGATGAAGAGGACAAAGAATTTGTTAAGGATTATCTAAATATTAAGTAAGACTTCGGAAATAATGATAAACAAAACAGGCAGCATCCAGTAAACGGATGCTGCCTGTTACATCGTTATGTATCGTCTGAAGAAGTCATTTATTTTGTTTTTTAAATATGAAAATAGATATGACGGTAAATATGATGGCTGTAATGACAATGACCCACAAGCTCGCAGCCGTACTGATAAAATGGCCGTTTAACTTGTAGACGATCCCGTAATGCTTTTCATATTCCTGTATTTGGTCCGCAGAAGCATGTTTAAATACTTTATCAACTGAGTCTGTCATAAACGCTTTTCTGAACAGAACGGCGGTGTGGCTGATAGGGAAATACATAATAATCTTCTGCACAAACACCGGTACGCCGCCGATCGGCACATATACTCCGCATAAAAAACCGATGGCTGTTCCGACAATTGTACTTAACGTCGAAAATGCATTTTGTGTGTGAATAAACAGCGTTAAAAATAAATTTATGGAACTTGAGAGTGCAACTGAAAGAATAATGATCCCCAATACTTCAAGTATATCTGTACCGCTTAAAAGCTTGCTGCCTGTTGAAACGAGAAAAATTTCACAGCCTAAAAAGGCGATGAAAGAAAAGATCAAGCCGATGACAAATGAATGAATGACATAGCTCAATTGGATGGTCGCCCTTGATAAAGGAGCTGTTAAAAAGTCATACGTTCTCTTGCTTTCTTTATCTTTCACCATAATTCCGAAAGCGCCTAAAGTCGTTGTCACAGCTGTAATGGACAGCAATCCCGCCACCATCCATTCGTTCACCATTGCTTTGGGATCATCTGTCGAAGCGACCAGGGCCTTAATAGCGTCCAGCTGTGTCTGCTGTAAGAACACGGCATATAACAGAATGACGATAAATACTGACAGCAAAGAAAGAAGCAAAAGCGTTCGATCACGGAAGTATATTTTTATATTTCTGCTGATTAAACTGGATAAAGACTTCATTTATGCAATGCTCCCCTTTACTGGCAAACTGCTTCCTTGTTCTTCGATAATATGGATAAACACATCATCCATATTTCCTTTAATCACCTCGAAAGATTCAATTTTTCCTTCAAGACCTTTCAAAATGTCCAGCGCATGGAGAGTAGACTCAACACGAAGGGAATAAATAGAGTTTTTAACCGTAAAATCCAGTTGTTTATTTTCAAACCATGCAGTCGGATCAACGCCTTGCTTAAACATCATGTGCAGACTGTCAAACGCATATTGATCTTTCAGCTGACTCGGTGTACCCTCTGCGATCAGACGTCCTTCTTTGATGACCACAACGTTATCAGCCACAGCGGCCTCCTCCATGTAATGGGTCGTTAAAAAGATCGTCATGTTTGTTTCTTCCTGCAGCCTTTTAATCGCATTCCAAACAAATACTCTCGTTTGCGGATCAAGACCTGTAGTAGGCTCATCTAAAAATAATATAGTTGGTTTATGGATGATGGCACGGGCAATATCCGCTCTTCTTCTTTGTCCGCCTGACAAATCGCTGTATTTTTTCTCCTTAATATCATCCAATTTTAAATAGTCTGTTACAAACTGATAGTTCTCTTGCACTTGTACCTTGCTTAAATGATAATATTGTCCGCGGTTCATGATATTTTCATAAACGGTCAATCGTTCATCCAAAATGCTCTCTTGGAAAACAACTCCGATCTTTTTGCGGATATGATTATTCTCTTTTCCCTCACCAAGCGTATAACCGTCTATTACCACTTTTCCGGATGTCTTTTTAATCAGCGTACAGAGAATATCGATAGTGGTCGATTTCCCTGCACCGTTCGTTCCCAGAAATGCAAACAGCTCGCCGCGTTTGACAGAAAAGGATACCCCTTTCACTGCTTCAAATGATCCATATTTTTTGCGCAGATCGGTTACTGTAATAATGTCTTGTTCTTCTCCCATTCTGTTCACCTCGAAAAGTAAGATTCTATACCGTTGTTCACTAACTTTATATCGTCATTCCCGCCAGTATTTTCTCATTTTTATCCAACTTTATTATCTTTTTATAAATAATTATCTTAATTATAACGATATAATTTATTATTTTCGGGTTTTGTTATTGGATTTAGGGATCGGTGGATTTTCTATACAAGGGGATCACTATTGATTTTGCAGGAAATTTATACATGCTGTATTCAATAAACTCTTTATCATTAAAAGGGTTTTTATTGGTTAAGAATTTCAATACTATTTAAAACTCCTGTTTATAACCGAAATACATACTATCTTAGAACATTAAGAAAGGAGAACATAATGGAAACATGCCCTTATTGTGCAACTTCAATTCAAAAGGATAATCAGTATTACTGTAGTTTTTGCTTAATGTACATACATAATGTTCAGAGAGATGGCAAACGTGAAATCATAGATTATCGTGAGCATACTTCTGAATTAGATTTGGATAAGTCTACACCAGAACTAATGACTATGCCAACAATTGAATTATTTCATTTACTGCGGCTCTCAAGAAAAATACGCAAACAGAAGTATGATCAGCTATATAAATCTCGACTTGAATCAGAAAAGGGAAATGAATCAGAAAGTGTTCAAATCGCAACGGATAATTACCAATATTACACAAAGAAAATGTATATCATAGAGAATATATTAAATAAACGTCTGGGTTACATCCCGGATAGGATAGATAATGTATTTCTTAAGAGTTATTTAGAAAAAGTAATGATTAGTAAGGAGAAAAACAAGATATGAAAGTGTATTAAAAAAGCTGCCCCTCTAGAGTGAATATTAATAAAGAGATGTATAGAAAGCTATATTATAGACGTTAACCAAACATCTTCTGGTACTCCTCTCATGTCACGAGTTCGTCCTGAATACAAAAAAATGCGGATTAAAAAAGGCAACCATCCCTAAGGGTTAGTTGCCTTCTCTTAATTCCAGCACAGCCACACACTCCACATGATTCGTATGCGGGAACATATCCACAGGCTGCACTTCAAGCGTCTGATACCCGCCATCCTCAAGCACCCGCAGGTCTCTTGCAAGCGTGCCTGGATTGCAGGACACATACACCACCCGCTTCGGTTTCATGTCGATGATTGTCCGCAGGAGGGCTTCGTCGCAGCCTTTTCTTGGCGGGTCGACGACGAGGGTGTCGGCCGTGATGCCTTCTTCATACCATTTCGGAATGACGGTTTCCGCTTCTCCGACTGCGAATTCCGCGTTCGTGATGCCGTTCAGCTCAGCGTTGCGTTTTGCATCCTCAATGGCTTCCGGCACGATTTCGACGCCGTATACTTTCTTCGCCTGCTCCGCTAAGAAGAGAGAAATCGTTCCGATGCCGCAGTAGGCGTCGATGACGGTTTCTTCCCCTTGCAGCTCCGCGTACTCAAGCGCTTTGTCGTAGAGCACTTTTGTCTGTTCCGGGTTGACCTGATAGAACGATCTGGCGGAGATGGCGAATTTGACGTCTCCGATGAGGTCGTAGATGTATTCTTCGCCCCAGATGACGTTTGTTTCGTCCCCAAAGATGACGTTTGTTTTATTTGGGTTGATGTTCTGCACGATTGATTTGACGTGCGGGAATTGCGTCGTGATGTCTTCGATGATCTTCGCTTTGTGCGGGAAATCGCTTGTTCTTGTGATGAAGACGATCATCATTTCGCCCGTGACGACGCCGTATCTGACCATGATGTGGCGGAGCCAGCCTTTGTGGCGTTCTTCGTTGTAGGCTTTGACGCCGTATGAGGCGCAAATATCTTTGACAGCTTGAACGGCTTCGTCGTTTTTGGATTGCTGGATCATGCAGGCGCTCATGTCAATGATGTCATGGCTTCTTTGCTGATAGAATCCGGCGACGAGTCCGCCTTCCCGTTCTCCTACCGGCACCTGCGCTTTGTTTCTGTAGTTCCACGGGTCTTCCATGCCGAGCGTCGGGTGCACGGTGACATTGGACAGGTCCAGCTTGCCGATCCGTTCTAAGACGTCTTTGACTTGTTTCTGTTTAAACAAGAGCTGGCCTTCATAGGTCATGTGCTGAAGCTGGCAGCCGCCGCATTGTTTGTAGATTGGGCACGGGGCATCCGTTCTGTGCGGGCTTTCTTCTTTCAGTTCAATCAAGCGGCCGAAAGCGAAGCCTTTTTTGACGCGTGTCACTTTGATTTGCGCTTTTTCCTCAGGCAGGGCGTTCGGTACGAAGATCGGGAATCCCTGAACCTTTGCGACGCCCGCTCCTTCGTGCGTCAAATCCTCAAATGTCACGTCATAGTATTCATTTTTTTCTATCGGGGGTTTCATTTTCATCTATAATCACCTCTCGTTTTACCAAAAGCCTTGTTTCAGCGTGCTGGCAAACCTTCAAATTCAATGTCAGCCTTCAAAGGTTTCCGATCACGCTGAAAAGATGACAAAATCCTAAAACGAATACTGTTTTAGGATTTTGTCCGCGTATTAGTCATCCAGCTGTTCCGCTTTCTCCTTCGGCATGATGACGTGAATATGCCGATACAGGTTCACGAATTCGCCGGGCAGCATGCCGCCGTATTCGCCGTCCAGGTTCAGCTGCATCTTTTCTGATACATTGACTTTCACGCGGTTCGCTTTTGTGTAAATAATGTGCTGATCGTTAATATGATCGCCTCTGAGCGCCATGCTCGCGACTCTGATAAACTCCGCGAGATTGGCTTTTTTCAAAATAATCAAATCAAACATGCCGTCATTCAGGCTGGAATCAGGGGCCAGCTTCTCGAATCCGCCGACCGAGTTGGTCAGCGTCACTAAAAACAGCATAATTTCGCCTTGAAACAGCTTGCCGTCATATTCAATCTCGACTTCTGTCGGTCGAAGTGAAGGCAGCATTTCCATTCCCTTTAAATAATAAGCAAGCTGGCCGAGCATCGTTTTCAGTTTGCTTGGCACATCATACGTCAGCTCCGTCAGACGGCCTCCGCCGGCGATGTTGATAAAATATTGACCGTTCACCTGTCCGATGTCGATCGGGCGGGCCACGCCGTTAATGACGGTATCAGCGGCATTCAGTATATTCTCTCTCGGAATGCCCAGCGCTCTGGCGAAATCATTTGTCGTGCCGACCGGAATGATGCCGAGTGTCGGGCGTTTGTCTAACGGCGCAAGACCGTTGACGACTTCATTAATCGTTCCGTCTCCGCCGGCTGCGATAATCAGGTCAAACTCCCGCAAAGCGGCTTCTTTTGCGGCGTGGGTGGCATCCCCCGCGCATGTGGTGGCATGGGTGGAGGTTTCATAACCGGCTTGTTCAAATTTTTGCAGGACCTGGGCAAGATTTTTCTTGAAAAGCTCCCGTCCTGAAGTCGGATTGTATATTATGCGTGCACGTTTCATTATCTCATCATCCTACTTAAGAGTATCCGATCCATTATTAACACTAACAACCTTTAATTATACTATGACTTGAGAAAATCGCAACAATATGTACAGGAATTGCCAGAAGAAAAAAGGCCCCGGCTCCGTTTAAGGAGCCAAGGCCCGCTGTCTTACTCTTCTTCCGTTCCAGGTTTTTTCTTACGGAATTTCGCTAATACTTCATATACGATCGGCACAATCAGAAGAGTCAGCAGAGTCGAACTGATTAAACCGCCGATAACGGTGACACCGAGTCCTTTAGAAATGACCTGGCTTCCGCCTTCAAAGCCCAATGCCAATGGAAGCAGGGCGCCGATTGTCGCGATCGCCGTCATCAGAATCGGACGCAATCTCGTAGAGCCGGCTTCCAGGAGCGCTTCTCTCGTCGATAGGCCTTCCGCTTCTTTATGGATGACGCGGTCAATTAAGACAATCGCGTTTGTGACGACGATTCCGATCAGCATCAGCATACCGATCATGGCATTCAGACTGACCGTCTCTCCGGATACATACAGTCCGACTAATGCGCCGATGACTGTAAACGGAAGCGAGAACAGAATCGCAAACGGCGCTAATGCTCCGCCGAACGTGATCACAAGAACGAGGTATACGATGGCGATTGCGGCAAGCATCGCTAACCCGAGTTTCGTAAAGGAATCTGCAATATCCGCTGATACACCGCCGGTATCAATCGATACATTGTCCGGTTTATCCAGTTTGTCAACTTTCTTTTGAACGGCTGATGACACCTTCGTGACGTTGTCAGAAGTGACGGTTGCCGTTACGTCAGCATACACTTTGCCGTCGCGTTTGGAAATGGTATCGGATGTCGTGCCGTTTTTCACTTTCGCCACATCGCCGATTTTTACTTCTTGGCCTGCAGGCGATGTGATGGTTTTATCCTCTAATTCTTTTACACTCTTATACTGGTCTTTTTCTGTTTTGATGTTGACGTCAAGCTCTTTGCCGTCTTTTTTCACCGTTGTCAAAGGAGACTGTGACGTTTGGGACATCAGGGCTTGGGAGATTTGCGAAGCCGTCAGGCCCTGCTTGCTGAGTTTCTCCTGGTCAGCGACGAACGTGTACTCATCATATGTGCTGGAAAGGCCTGAGTTGACGTCTTTCAGATCCTTCTCCTTTTTCATGATGCCTTCGATGTCTTTGACCGTGCCTTTAATATCAGACTCTGAATCTCCGTACACATAGTACGTTAATTCGTTGTTGTTGCCTGACGAACTGAAATTTTGTGATTTCCATTCGCCGCGGCTGGATGTTTTTTTGATTTCTTTTAAGACATTGTCTTTTTCTTTGTCAAAATCAGGCGTGTCATCCTCGTATTTCACGTAGAACAATGCGCCGTTTGAGCTTCCGCCGAGCGGACTTTGCGAGCCTAAAGAATACTGAACGGTATCGACATGTTTGCGTTTAAGCAGCATGTCTTCCGCTTTTTGCGCAGCTTTTTCAGCTTCGCTTTTCGTTTCGCCCGGTTCAGGCGTGTATGTGAGCTGCATCGTTTTGTCCGCTTGCGCAGGCAGGTAGCTCGCGCCGATCAGAGGTACGAGGAACAAACTTCCGACAAGCATCAGAACCGCGATGATAGATGTAATCCATTTATGGCTTAATGACCAATTCAGCACTTTTTTATAGAAATTGGCCAATCTGCCCGGCTTATGCTCTTTCGCTTTAACAGGTGCGCCTGTGAGCGATTTTTTGAATAAGCTGTGCGCAAGCATCGGCACCAGTGTGATCGAAATCAACAGTGATGCGGCAAGCGCGAAGACGATTGTTAAGGCAAACGGCATAAACAGTTCACCGATCTGTCCGCCGACCATGGCAAGCGGCAGGAATACGGCAATGGTTACGATCGTTGATGACATGATCGGTTTAAACATTTCTTTTGTCGCTTCACGCACCAATTGCTTCCCGCGTAAAGGTTCATCTTTCAGCCTCATGCGGCGGTAAATGTTTTCGATCACGACAATCGAGTCGTCGACTACCCGTCCGATGGCGACCGTCATCGCACCGAGCGTCATTATGTTCAATGTGACATCAAGCTGATTCAGCACGAGAAGCGCAATCAGCAGTGACAGCGGGATGGAAACGATAGAAATCATCGTTGATTTAATATCTCTTAAGAATAAGAGAATGATCACGACCGCAAAAATCGCGCCGAAAATCGCTTTGCTTAACATCGTATCCACTGACTCTGTAATCGGCTCTGCCATATCAAGAGTCGAGCTGTACTTGAACCCTTTATGGTCTTTTTTGTATTGATTCAGTTCATCTTTAATCGCATCGGCCACTTCTACCGTGTTGGCGTCATTGGCTTTTACGATATTAATTCCAATGCTGTCCTTTCCGTTTGTGCGGGAAATGGATTCAGCTTTTTTCACATCTTTAATGTCGGCAATGTCAGAAAGCTTGACTGTCGGCACCCCTGCTGCCGCGCTTTGCTGTGCCTGCTGCATAGCCTGAGCGTCCGCCGCAGATGCCGCACCGGCTCCGCCCGCTTGACCTTGAGCGGCAGAAGAAGATGTGACCGGAATTCTCATATCTTTCAGATCTTTAATTGACGTAATATTTCCGTTAACGACAACTGATTTTTCTTTGTTGCCGAATGTGTACAATCCAAGCGGCGTATTGACATCAGAGCCTTGGATCACTTTCTTGACGGTATCTTCATCAAGTCCGTACTCTTTCATTTTTTTGTCTTTGAAAGAGAATTCCACCTGCTCTTCCTGCTGTCCGGAAACTTGCACGGACGCAACGCCCTGAATGCCTTCAAGCTTAGGAACGAGAGTGTTTTCCACATTTTTAGTCAGATCTTCAAGCGAGCTTTTGCCGCTTGTCACACTGAGCGTCAAAATCGGGAAAGAGTTGAGGCTGTAACGGGAAATGTCAGGTTTTTTCGCGTCATCAGGAAGGCTGACACTGTCCAGCGCTTCAGCGACTTCGGTTTTCGCCTTGTCCATATCCTTGTTGTAATCATATTCAATCATAACCGATGAGACGTTTTCAGAGGATGTGGACGTTACGACGCTCACTCCTTCTAAATTCTGCACCGCCTGCTCGATCGGTTTTGTCACGTCATCCGCAACTTGACTCGGAGCAGCTCCGGGATAAGTCGTATTTACTGAGAGGTAAGGCATGTTGACGTCCGGTATGGATTCCTGCTTCATATTCATACCGGCATACAGCCCTGCTACAGTAACGATAATCGTCATCAGCCAAACTGCGAATTTGTTCTTCAGTACAAAGTTAATAATGTGGTTCATCATGTCCTCCGTTAATTTTTATTGACTGACTGGTCATTCTATATAATACTAAACGGTATAACTCAACATCGTCAACTAATAAGGCAGTAAATTTTTCTAAATTTTTCAGGATTAAGGGGAAGCACGTCATGAACGAAAAAAAGAGAAAATCATAAAAACAGGCATCCATTTATTTGCCAAAAAAGGGTTTTCTTCAACAACCATTCAGGAAATCGCCGGTGAATGCGGAATTTCAAAAGGGGCCTTCTATCTTCATTTTAAATCAAAAGAAGACCTTTTGCTCTCAGCATGTGAGTATTACATCGGCATGTCTATGGAAGAAATAAAGAAAATCAAAACAGAACATCAGCATAAATCGCCTAAGGACGTATTCCGAAAACAAATCGCTTATCAATTCCATGAATTTATGGAGCACAAGGACTTTATCATTCTCTTGCTGAGCGAAAAGGTCATTCCTGAAAATCAAAAGGTCAAACAGTATTTTCATGAGGTCAATATTCAATTTAACATGCTGTACCGGGATGCTTTGCTCTCCGTTTACGGAGATGCCGTCATACCGTTTATAGCGGATGCGTCCGTTATGGCGCAAGGAATAGTGAGCTCCTATATTCATTTCTTGATTTTTAATGAACATACGGCATTCCGGACGGAAAACGTGGCGGCCTTTCTGATTGCCAGAATCGATGACCTGATTACGGGACTGATAAGAGACAATCCCGATCCGCTGCTGCCTGAGGATATCTTCACTCAGCCGGCGGCGGACAGAGAAAGACTGCTTGCGGATATTCAAAAGATAAAAGCACAGCAGGGGCTGCCTGAGGACGTCCTCGTATCGCTTGAAGTCATTGAAGAGGAATACGCAAAGGAAGAGCCGCGAAAACCGATTATTAAAGGAATGCTATCCAACTTGGCAGGCAGCGGAAATGAGCAGATTGAAACGCTGCGGGCTTCCATTGAAACCTATTTCAGCTTATAAAAAAAGAGACCGGCGCTTACCGGTCTCCGTGTCAGCAGCGCCCTTTCAGGCGGCTGCTTTTTTTATCGTTTTTTGATTTCTTCAAGTAAGATTTTGTTGACCATCGGCGGGTTGGCCTGTCCTTTTGAGGCTTTCATAATCTGCCCGACAAGGAAGCCGATCGCACGGTCTTTTCCGTTTTTGAAGTCTTCAATTGACTGCGGGTTGCTGTCAAGCGCATCTGTTACCAGCTTCAGAAGCACGCTTTCGTCAGAAATCTGCACAAGGCCTTTTTCTTTGACGATTTTTTCTGCGTCGCCGCCTTTTTCAATTAATTCTTTAAAGACTTTCTTCGCGATTTTGGACGAGATGGTTCCTTTTTCAATCAGCTTAATCATCCCGGCAAGGCCTTCAGGAGTCAGTGCGACATCCTCAAGCTCTTTTTGTTCGGCGTTCAGGTAAGCTGAGACTTCACCCATCAGCCAGTTTGATGCCTGCTTGGCTTCCGCGCCTTTATTGACCGTTTCTTCGAAGAAGTCAGCCATTTCTTTCGTCAGCGTCAGAACCATTGCGTCATAAGCCGGCAGGCCGAGCTCTTCGATATAACGCTTGCGGCGCTCGTCCGGAAGCTCAGGAATGGTTGCTCTTACGCGTTCTTTCCATTCGTCATCAATGCAGAGCTCGACAAGGTCAGGCTCAGGGAAATAACGATAGTCGTCCGAACCTTCTTTGACACGCATCAAAATGGTTTTTTTCGTCGCTTCATCGTAGCGGCGCGTCTCCTGCTGAATGACTCCGCCTGACAGAAGCACCTGCTCTTGGCGTTTTTCTTCATGCTCAAGTCCTTTTTGCACGAACGCGAAGGAGTTCAGGTTTTTCAGCTCCGTTTTTGTGCCGAATTTCTCCTGGCCGATCGGACGGAGGGAAATGTTGGCGTCACAGCGCAGTGAACCTTCTTCCATTTTACAGTCGGAAACGCCTGTGTATTGGATAATTGATTTCAGCTTTTCGAGATATGCGTAAGCTTCCTCCGGTGTGCGGATATCCGGCTCAGATACAATCTCGACAAGCGGCGTGCCCTGGCGGTTGAAGTCAACGAGGGAATAGCCGTCGCCCGTATGCGTCAGTTTTCCCGCATCTTCTTCAAGGTGAAGACGGGTAATGCCGATTTTTTTCGTTTTTCCGCCGACTTCGATTTCAATCCAGCCGTTTTCGCCGATCGGCTTGTCAAATTGAGAAATTTGATATGCCTTCGGGTTGTCCGGGTAGAAATAGTTTTTCCGGTCAAACTTCGTATCCGTTGCGATTTCGCAGTTCAAAGCCATTGCGGCTTTCATCGCGAATTCGACCGCTTCTTTGTTCAAAACGGGCAGCACGCCGGGATAGCCGAGGTCGATGACGCTCGTTTGGGTATTCGCTTCCGCGCCGAATGGCGTCGGTGAGCTTGAGAAAATTTTAGATTTTGTTTTTAATTCCACATGGACTTCAAGTCCGATTACCGTTTCAAAGTTCACTTCATTTCACCCCTTACAGTTCAGGTTTCGCTTTATGATGATCTGTTGCCTGCTCAAAAGCATGAGCGACGCGGTATACAGTGCCTTCATCGAAGTGTTTTCCGATGATTTGCAGTCCGAGCGGCAGTCCGTCCGCAAATCCGCACGGCACGCTGATTCCCGGCACACCCGCGAGGTTGACAGGGATCGTTAAAATATCGTTGGCGTACATTGTGAGCGGATCGCTGGTTTTTTCGCCGATTTTGAATGCCGGTGTCGGCGTTGTCGGTCCGACGATGACATCGTATTTCTCAAATACGTCTTCAAAATCTTTTTTAATAAGCGTGCGCACTTTTTGCGCTTTTTTGTAATACGCGTCATAGTAGCCGGAGCTGAGCGCGAAGGTGCCGAGCATGATGCGGCGCTTCACTTCGTTGCCGAAGCCTTCTGAGCGCGTCTGTTTATAAAGGTCGATCAGGTTGTCCGCATTGTCTGAGCGGTAGCCGTAGCGGATGCCGTCAAAGCGCGCAAGGTTTGCAGACGCTTCGGAAGAAGACAGCAGATAATATGTCGCAAGCGCGTATTTGCTGTGCGGCAGAGATACTTCTTCCCATGTCGCTCCGAGATCTTCAAGCACTTTTAAAGCGGCTAAAACCGATTCTTTCGCTTCTTTGCCGACGCCTTCTCCGAGATATTCTTTCGGCACGGCGATTTTTAAGCCTTTAATATCGCCAGTTAATGAAGAAAGAAAGTCCGGCACTTCGACATTGGCGCTCGTAGAGTCCATTTTGTCCGGGCCTGAAATCGCCTGAAGCAGGAATGCGTTATCTTCTACGTTTCTTGTGATCGGTCCGATCTGGTCAAGTGAAGACGCAAAAGCGACCAAACCGTAACGTGACACGCGTCCGTATGTAGGCTTTAATCCGACGACGCCGCAGAAAGAAGCCGGCTGACGGATGGAGCCGCCCGTATCAGATCCGAGTGAAAACGGCACTTCGCCCGCTGCAACCGCAGCTGCGGAACCGCCGCTTGATCCGCCGGGAACCGTATCGAGATTCCAAGGGTTTTTCGTCGCTTTGTACGCGGAGTTTTCAGTAGAAGAACCCATCGCGAACTCGTCCATATTCAGCTTTCCGATCGTGATGGCTTCAGCGGCTTGAAGACGCTCCACAACCGTCGCATCGTAAATCGGATCGAAGTTTTCGAGGATTTTGCTTGAGCATGTTGTGCGAAGCCCTTTGGTCACGATGTTGTCTTTGACGCCGATCGGCATTCCGAAGAGAAGACCGTGTTCAGACCGTCCGTCAACCGCTTCGTCAAGTTCTTTCGCGTAAGCGCGGGCTCTTTCTTCATCAAGCTGTAAGAATGCCTGCACCTTATCATCCACGGATGCGATCCGTTTGTAAGATTCATCAACAAGATCGGAAATCTTGATTTCTTTTTTATGTATCATTTGTTTCAGTTCTGTGATTTTGTGATCAAATAATGACATACTGTCTCCCTCCTTTAATCCAGAATAGATGGCACACGGACATAGCCGTCTTTATGATCGGGAGCATTTTTCATGACATCCTCGACCGGAAGGCCTTTACCCGCTTCATCTTCTCTCATTACGTTTTTCATTTTCAGCACGTGTGTTGTCGGTTCCACGTTATCCGTGTCCACTTCATTAAGCTCCTCGGCAAACGAGATGATGCTGTCAAGCTGTTCTGTGAACATTTCAGCTTCTTCATCTGTAATGGCGAGTCTCGCCAAATGAGCGACATGCTTTACTTCTTCTATAGAAATTCGTGACATAAGATCCACCTCCGCATAATTCTCCGTTTCGTCATATAATACTGATCATATCAAAAACGAGCCCTCTAAAGCAACAAAACGCCGCCTTCTGAGGCATGATGAAACCCTCTCTATTTTATCCTAAATCGGGGAGAAAGAGAAACGAATTATATGTCAGAAAATTTTTACTTTTATAATTTATTGGTAGCGTTTTCATCTCTAAGCTGTTCTATGTTGGCGGGGATTTTTTCCTTGAGCGGGCCAGGTTTCGAGAGTTGATTGATCGGGGATACTTTGTTAGGTTTAGTAACCATAGCCGGCACTAAATATGTGATTCGCATGGAATGATGACTAAAGGCTGGATCGCCGGCGCATATTCCGGCACTACTAATCTACAGAGGTGATGCAACATTTACATGAAAGAAGAGAGGGTCCAAAAACGTGAGTATTGAATTAATTATATCTCTTGGCATTTACTTTGCTGCCATGCTGTTAATCGGCTGGTACGCATTCAGAAAGACAACGAATATTAATGATTACATGCTGGGCGGAAGAGGACTCGGCCCGTTCGTAACGGCGCTGTCCGCAGGTGCGGCGGATATGAGCGCATGGATGCTGATGGGAGTTCCCGGCGCAATGTTCGCAACGGGGTTATCGACCTTATGGCTGGCGCTCGGTTTGACGATCGGCGCGTATTCAAATTATCTGCTGCTTGCTCCGAGGCTGCGCGCTTACACGGAAGTTGCGGATGATGCGATTACGATTCCCGATTTTTTCGATAAACGGTTCCGCCACTCGTCATCATTGCTGAAAATTGTTTCCGCCGTGATTATTATGATCTTTTTCACACTGTACACATCGTCCGGGATGGTATCCGGAGGCAGGTTATTTGAATCGGCATTCGGCGCCGACTACAAATTCGGTTTGTTTTTAACGGCCGGTGTTGTTGTCCTTTACACGCTGTTTGGCGGTTTCCTCGCTGTCAGTCTGACTGACTTTGTACAGGGAGCGATCATGTTTGCGGCATTAGTGCTTGTGCCGATCGTTGCTTTTACCCAGCTCGGGAGCGTTTCAACGACGATTGATTCGATCAACGCCGTTAACCCGAAACTATTGGATATCTTTAAAGGCGCGAGCGTCATTAGCATTATTTCTTATTTGGCATGGGGACTCGGCTATTACGGCCAGCCTCATATCATCGTACGATTTATGGCGATTAAAGAAGTGAAAGATTTAAAACCCGCCCGCAGAATCGGGATGAGCTGGATGGTTATTTCAGTTGTCGGTTCATTGCTGACCGGGATTATCGGGGTTGCGTATTCTCATCACTTCGGGGTCTCCGTAAAAGATCCGGAAACGATTTTCATTATTTTTTCTAAAATCTTGTTCCACCCGCTGATTACGGGCTTCTTGCTGTCTGCGATTTTAGCGGCGATCATGAGTTCCATTTCCTCACAGCTTCTCGTAACGGCAAGCGCCATTACGGAAGATTTATACCGCGCCTTTTTCAGACGGGAAGCGAGCGATAAAGAATTGGTCATGACCGGACGCCTGTCGGTATTGATCGTGGCCGTTATCGCCATCCTGCTTTCCATGAATCCGAACAGCACCATTCTTGATCTGGTCGGATATGCGTGGGCTGGCTTCGGTTCGGCTATCGGCCCGGCGCTCTTGCTCAGTCTGTACTGGAAACGGATGAATGAATGGGGAGCGCTTGCGGCGATGATTACCGGGGCCGCGGCCGTTTTAATCTGGATTACGACAGGGCTTGCCGCTTCAACCGGCGTATACGAAATCATTCCGGGATTCTTCCTCAGTCTGATTGCCGGTATTGCCGTCAGCCTGCTGACCAAAAAACCGGCCGATGCTTCTTATCAGCTGTTCAGCCGGATGGAAGCTCTTTTGAAAAACAAGAAATAGACAAAAAGCCGTCAGATTTTATCCCTGACGGCTTTTTTCTTCCGCACTTGTCCTGCTATAAATACTGTGAGAAAATCATATCAATTTATTATAAGAAAAATTGCGGAGGTGCTGTGCAAATTGAGCTGGCCTATCGAACCAGACATTTTATTAAAGCTGGGCATTGCCACGCTGATCGGCATGATCATCGGTCTTGAACGAGAACTGAAAAACAAACCGCTCGGACTGAAAACCTGTATCGTCATCGCCGTCAGCTCCTGTATGCTGACGATCGTCAGCATTAATGCGGCATATCATTTCCCAAAATATTACCGTATCATGATGGATCCGCTCCGCCTTCCCGCCCAAATCATTTCCGGCGTCGGTTTTATCGGCGCGGGCGTGATCCTGCGTAAAAGCAATGACGTCATATCCGGCCTGACGACATCGGCTATCATCTGGGGCGCGGCCGGGCTGGGTCTGGCTACAGGCGCCGGCTTTTATAAAGAGGCGTTCGCAAGCCTCTTGTTTATCCTGATCAGTGTCGAATTTCTTCCGTGGCTGATCAGAAAAATCGGTCCCAACCGCTTGAAGGAAAAGGATATCCGCGTGAGAATGTCTCTTTCCGATAAAGACAAAATGACCGAGATTTTAAAGGAAATGAAAAGCAAACAGCTCCGCATTCACTCCGTCCGGATTGATGATCTGGGTGAAAAAGAATTTCCGATTATGGAAGTGAAAGTCAGTGTTCATAAAAACCGCTACACCACTGACGTCTATTATGATATTAAAGAAATTCAGGGCGTCGTCGGAGTGAAATGTGATACGTTATAAAAAACGCCGGGCTGGATTCAGCCGGCGTTTTTCTATTTATACGAATGCAGAAAATTGATACTCCGTAATCGGTGTTTCATTTTCGATATCGCGCCTGAAGGCTTTCAGCATCCCGAGTTCCTCGTCCCCGAGTGAATTGAGGTCAAACGCCTGATGCAATAATCCGTAGATCAGCATATGGCGCAGCCGGAGGAAATCCGGGATGTGTTCAAACCATGCGGAATCAAGGTCATTTTCTTCCCTGTAGCCTTTCATAAAGTGAGTCATGAATTCACCCGTAAACGCGGCCTTGTCTTCATACGGGATGACCGGATACCACAACATGTTGTACAGCAGAATACTGATATCATTCACAAACCAATTGTAGCCGATATCATCAAAATCAAATGCAGTGATTTTTCCGTTGTCCCAATTGAAATTGCCATGATGCAGATCGGCGTGCACAAGGCCGTAGTTTTCAGGATTCTTCGGCAAACGGCGCAGTTTTTCCATTAGAGCATCCGCCCGCTCAAATACGAGATGCTGATCTGCGGGCACGTATTTTCTCAGCTTCAGCTGCTCCTCTTCATCCCATTCCTGCCTTTTATATGCCGGATCGCTCAGACGGTAGCTTTTCGTCAGCCGGTGCATGTTCCCCGTGTACTTTCCAAGCTGGTAAAACAGAGTTCCGTTCCAGTCTGATTCCTCCACTTTGCGTCCGGGCGCTTTTTCATAGACTCTTAATAAAAACGCTCCGCCTTTTCCGTCCGGCACTTCTTCGACATCTTTGCCATTTAATGAAGGAATCGGCTTTGCTACTGAAAGCCCTCCCTTTGCCAGATGATGAAGCCATTCCATTTCTCCGAGAATATATTCCGGTGTTCTTCTGATCGTATGCGTAATTTTTAAGATATACGGTTCGTTATCTTTCACAATTTCATATACGTAGTTCTCTGCGTCCGCGATAAATTGAAACTTGGTAAATCCGTATATTTCACCTGCTTCAGCGAGCACCTTATCTTCCTCAAAAATCGCTTTAATATCTTTATGCATGCTGATTCACCCTTTTCATAACGTTTGTAGGCGGTGTGTGTACTCAGCAAATGTCATTCATCAACATTCCTGCCCTTCTTTTTTCACAGCAGATTCGTAACATCCGCTTAGAAATGCAATGTGTTTTCCTGTTAATTCCTAATTATACAAATATCTTAACATACCTCATTCCTCTCTCCAACGATATTCACACTCTTGGTTAATCGTAAATATGGACGGTCGGTTCTTTGTCACCCGCATTGCGGACGATCAGCGCTTCCTGCCCGTCAGACGAGGTAATGTTAATTTCGACATCAACTGAGCCTTTTGAATAATAATCCATCAGCTCACCTGTTAAGTATTGGGTAAAGGCGATGACTTCGCTTTTCCCGTAAAATTGCATCGGGATTTCAATCTTCATTTTTCTCATTTCATCGTTTTCGTACATTGCCGTTCCGACAACTCCTGTGTAATTCGGGAAGTAGCTGTCGATGGCGTTTTTGAAGCGTTTAAACACTTCGGAATCATCAGGGTATTTCTTTGCCGTGTCTGTATCCGCCGGATAGAAGACGTACTTTTCTTTGACATCATCCCAGTTTGAAATGGTGGATGAGCCGGCCTTGACTTCTGTTTTCGCAATGTAATTCCCCGGTACGATTGATGTTTTCGGCGCTTGTTTATAAAGGGCGACGGTAATCGGCACATTTTTCAGGTTATCCATTTTCCGAAGGCGGTTAACGACTTCCTGTGCGATTTCTTCACCGTGGCTGCGGATCGTTTTGTCGCTGAGCTCCACTTCCTGCTGCGGATCACCTGTGTTTTCGCGGTAATAGTATACAGAGTTGAGAGCGAGACCGATCATGACACCGCCAAGCTGGATGGAATTTTTATCTTTTCTTACTAGGTAATCCTGCTCAAGCATGGACGCTAAGTAAATCGGGCTGTTTTCGTTTTCTCTTTTGCTGATCCCGAGCTTGGCAGCACCGGGTTTAAGCCGAGATTCTGGAAATTGGCGTCTGCCTTTTTCGCCTTTTTCAGATCACTGCCTTCTTTTTTGCGGTCAAGCCAGCTGAGTACCGTGTCCTCATCTAAATACTGGCCTTCCTGATACAAATAGTCATCCGTCGGGAACGTGTCTTGAGCGAGCCGCATCAGCCCCGTCTCGAATTCATCGATGTCCAGCCTCGTGTTCAGCCGGTCCGCGGTCAGGCCGCGCGCTTTTCCGGCCTTAAACGGGAGCACCATTTTATAGTAGGAATCAGAGATATTATATTTCGGTATGATCGCTTTTTCAGAAGACTTTGCCGTTTTCTGCGTGATCTCTTCCTCTTTTTTTCCCCCGAAACTCGGCGAACAGGCCGACAGCATGAGTACTGCCGCCGTTGCCGTCGCCGCCAATGCCAACATCTTTTTCAATAGAAAACACTCCTCTTATTTCTTTAGCTCTCCCAATAGCTGTGCTTCATTCCATACTTCAATGTTTAATTCCTGCGCTTTTGTCAGCTTGCTTCCGGCCGCTTCTCCGGCAATCAGCAAGTCTGTTTTTTTGCTGACAGATCCCGTCAGCTTTCCGCCGAGCGCTTCAATCTGCGCCTTGGCTTCATTTCTGGACAGCTCTTCAAGCTTTCCGGTTAACACGATGGTTTTGCCGGCAAAATAAGAGTCGCTGTCCTCCGCTTTTACTTTTTTCGGGCCTTTGTAGAGTGTGTTCACACCGAGTTCCTCAAGTTCATTCAAAAGCTCAAGCATTTCCTCTTTGCGGAAATAGGTGATAACGGCATCGGCCATCTTTTCGCCGATTTCATCTACCGCAAGCAGCTCTTCTTCCGTGGCTTGTTTCAGATTTTCCAGGCTTTCAAAATGCATGGCCAGTGTTTTGGCCGCTTTTGAGCCGATAAAACGGATGCCGAGACCGAACAGCAGGCGTTCCAGCGAATTCTCTTTCGACTTTTGGATGGAGCTGATCAGATTGTCAGTTGATTTTTCCCCCATCCGCTCAAGCCGGATAACCTGTTCTTTCGTCAGCTTATACAAATCAGCTACATTACGGACGAGATGTTCACGGAAAAGCTGTGTGATGACACGTTCTCCGAGTCCGTCAATATTCATCGCGTTGCGTGAGACAAAGTGAATCAGGCCTTCTCTAATCTGCGCCGGACATTCCGGATTGATGCAGCGCAGCGCGACTTCCCCTTCAATGCGGACAAGTTCGCTTTCGCACTCAGGGCAGCTGGTCGGCATATTGAATTCTTTTTCTTCCCCGGTCCGCTGTTCAATTAAGACATTGACGACCTCAGGGATGATGTCGCCCGCTTTTTTGACGACCACTTTATCGAGAATGCGGATATCCTTCTCTTTAATTAAATCTTCGTTATGAAGGGATGCTCTTGAGACCGTCGTTCCCGCGACTTTTACCGGTTCCAGAACGGCGGTCGGCGTAATAACGCCCGTTCTTCCGACATTCAGTTCGATATCGAGCAGTTTTGTCACGACCTCTTCCGCCGGGAATTTATAAGCAATCGCCCAGCGCGGGCTTTTTGCCGTATACCCGAGTTCTTCCTGCTGGTCGAGCGAATCGACTTTGATGACGATTCCGTCAATTTCATAAGGGAGATCGGCCCGCTTCGCCTGCAGCTCTTCGATCATTTCAATGACTTCATCTATCGTGGCGCATTTTTTCCGTTCCTGGTTTGTTTTAAAACCGAGATCATCCAGAAAATCCAGGCCCTGACTCTGTGTTTCCACACCCATCTCGTCAAGCTCCGCTATACTGTAGACGAAGATGTCAAGATTTCGTTTCGCTGCAATTTTCGGATCGAGCTGTCTGAGTGAGCCCGCAGCCGCGTTCCGGGGATTGGCGAACGGCTCCTCTTCATGTTTCAGCCTTTCCTCATTGAGCGCTTCAAATGACTGTTTCGGCATGTACGCCTCTCCGCGCACTTCTATGGAAAGATTCCGTTTCATTTTCAGCGGAATGTTGCGGATCGTTTTTAAGTTTTCCGTGATATCTTCGCCCGTCGTTCCGTCTCCTCTTGTCGCGCCTCTGACGAAATAGCCGTCTTCATAACGGAGAGAAACAGCAAGACCGTCTATTTTCAGCTCCACATTGTAAGCGACGCCGTCACCGACAGCCTGACGGACGCGGCGGTCAAAATCGCGGAGATCATCATCGTTAAATGCGTTGCCGAGACTGAGCATCGGCGTGCCGTGCTGCACCTTTTGAAAAGATTCAAGCACCGCTCCCCCGACCCGCTGTGTGGGCGAATCAGGCGTTCTGAGCTCCGGGTGCTCTTCCTCTATGGCAATCAGCTCCTGCATCAGTCTGTCGTACTCGGAATCCGGCACGCTCGGTTCATCTAAGGTGTAATATTCATAACTGTACTGATCGATGGTGCGGCGCAATTCTTCTGCCCGGTGTTTCGCTGTTTCTTTGTCCATCATGTTCTTCCTTTCCTCTTCAGGTTACTGCTTTTCAATCGGCGCAAAAGCGGCAAGCAGACGCTTCACGCCGACTGGGCTCGGGAATGCGATATCAAGCTCGGTGCTCTCGCCTTCTCCTTTTACGCTGACAACCGTTCCGGTGCCCCATTTTTTATGGCCCGCTTTATCGCCGACCGCCCAGCTGAGCGAGTCGCCGCCTGTTTTGTTCGCGTAGGAAACGGGACGGGATACGGGCCCGCGTTTCGGCTGCACTTTTCGTCCCGGCTGCATGCGAGGTGTTTTCTTCTCATTTAGGTTCTCCAATAAATCGCCAGGTATTTCCCTGATAAAGCGGGATTCCGGATTCATATTGGTGCGGCCGAATAAGGTTCGCATTTTGGCATTCGTTAAATACAGTTCTTCTTCCGCCCTCGTAATGCCTACATATGCGAGCCTGCGTTCTTCTTCCATCTCGGCTTCTTCCATCAGGGAGCGGCTGTGCGGGAACACGCCTTCTTCCATGCCCATTAAGAACACGACTGGAAATTCAAGCCCCTTAGCGGCGTGCAGTGTCATTAAAGTGACGGCATCCTTTCCGCCTGATTCTTCTTCCTTCTGGTCGAGCTGGTCAATATCCGCGATCAGCGCCAGATCAGTCAGAAACGCGACGAGAGACTTGTCTTCGCTTTTTTGTTCGAAGTTTTTCGTCACGGAAAGAAACTCGTCGATATTTTCAAGGCGGCTTTGGGCTTCGATTGATTTTTCGGCCTTCAGCATTTCTCTGTATTCCGTTTTTTCGAGAATTTCTTCCGTGAGTTCCGTAATGGACAGATAATCCTGCATGTTCGTCAGATTCTCAATCATCGCGCCAAAGCCGTCAAGCGCGTTTGCCGCTTTTGCGCTGACGCCGATGAAATCAACCTGTTTGATCGCCTGGAACATTGACATTCCGTTCATCGCCGTATATGAAGCGATTTTTTCTAGCGAAGTGGCGCCGACGCCACGCTTCGGCACATTGACGATCCGCGTAAAACTGATGTCGTCGTCCGGGTTTGACACAAGGCGCAGATATGCAAGAATGTCTTTAATTTCTTTCCTGTCGTAGAACTTGGTTCCGCCGACGATATTGTAGTTCAGACCGGATTTTAAAAGGGTTTCCTCAATGACGCGCGACTGGGCGTTTGTCCGGTATAAAATCGCGATATCGGAAAGCTTCCGCCGGCCCGAGCTGTGCAGCTCATAAATTTTGCCCGCGACGAATTGGCCTTCGCCGAATTCATTGTCGCCGCTGTAATAAGAAAGCTTGATGCCTTCGTCATTTTCCGTCCACAGGTTTTTCGGCTTGCGATTTGAGTTGTTTTTGATCACTTCGTTAGCAGCTTGCAGAATCCGCTTTGTTGAGCGGTAGTTTTGCTCGAGCAGAATCACGTTTGCGCTCGGATAATCTTTTTCAAAGGAAAGGATATTCGCGATATCCGCCCCGCGCCATCTGTAAATGGACTGGTCGGAGTCACCGACGACGCAGATATTTTCAAGACGGGCCGCAAGCTGCTTCACAAGCAGGTATTGCGCCCTGTTCGTATCCTGATACTCGTCTACGTGAATGTACTGGAATTTGCGCTGATAAAACTCAAGCACTTCCGGCACACGCTCAAAAAGCTTAATCGTCGTCATGATTAAATCATCAAAATCGAGCGATTGGTTTTTCAGCAGTTTTTTCTGATAATCGGTATACACGTCACTCGTGACCTGATCGTAGTAGCCGCCGGCCGTTTTTGCGAATTCCTCAGGTTCGATCAGCTCGTTTTTTGCGCTGCTGATGGAGCCTAAAATACTTCTCGGATCAAACTTTTTCGGATCGATATTCCGCTCTTTCAAAATCCCTTTAATAACGGAAAGCTGATCAGCCGTATCAAGAATGGAGAAGTTTCGGTTGATGCCGATTCTGTCAATATCCCTGCGCAGAATCCGCACGCACATGCTGTGGAAGGTGGAAATCCAGATTTCATCCGCGCCGGGTCCGAGAATGCTCTCCACCCGCTCCTTCATTTCTCTGGCTGCTTTATTTGTAAAGGTAATCGCCAGAATGTTCCATGGCGCCACGTGTTTTTCCGCCATTAAGTATGCGATTCTGTGCGTCAGCACACGTGTTTTTCCGCTTCCCGCGCCTGCCATCAGAAGCAGCGGACCGTCCGTCGTCTTGACCGCTTCCTGCTGAACGGGATTTAATCCGCTTAATAATTGATTGCTAATGTAATTCATATCCGTTCACCGCCTATCAAACATATGTTCTATCATAAATCAATTTCGTCCGCTTGGCTACTTTGTCTTTACAGCCGCCACCGTTTTGAGCGCCTGATCAAAATCTTCATATACGGCATTTCCGACAACGATGACATCGGCATGACGGCCGAACCGTTCCGCCGTTTCCGCGTCTTTAATCCCGCCTCCGTAAAACAGGACGGACTTGTCCAGCACAGCCTTCGTTTTCTCCACCGTTTCTATGTCCGCCAGCATCCCGCTGTATTCCAGATAAAAAATCGGGAGATGAAGCAAATGTTCCGCGACCCGCGCATAGGCGAGAATATCTTCTGTTTCTATATGTGTATCCGCCTCCGTCAAAGCGGCCGCCTTACAATCAGGGTTGACGATGCAGTAGCCCTCCGTCACGATTTCCTCCATTGACATGAGCTCTCCGTATTCTTTCATCGCCTGATGATGCATGCCGACAATCCAGTCCGCCTTTTTGCTGTTGAGCACACTCGGAATGAAATAAAGATCAAACCCGGGCACAATGGAATCAATCGTCGACACCTCAAGTACGCACGGCACTAAAAACCGCCGCACCTTTGACATCAGTCTCAGCACATTGTCCTCGGTGATATTGTCGCTTCCTCCGATCACAATGGCGTCAGTCCCTGATTCACAAAGCCGTTCCAGCTGTTCATCCGGTAAATCTTTATTCGGATCGAGTTTAAAAACATGCTTCCACTCGTTAACATCGTACATGCGTTTTCTTTCCTCCATTCGTTTCTTGCCATTTAAACATTATAACAAATTCGTTTGGCCCGGAAAAACGGAAAAAGACGTCATTCACCTGATTCACAAAAAAAGATTGCGCTCCGCCGGACGGGAAACGGCTATGTTTGAAAACAGACAATATGTGGAATGTCAAAGAGAAAAAAGACAAGGAGTCTGATCTCAATGGAACAAGCCATTATCGTACTGATTTGTATATTGATTTTTATTATTTTAGTTCCCGCCGCATTGTTTCTCTGGATATACATAAGAGACGAAAAGCAGGAAGAACATTCAGTGCTGCGCAATTATCCCGTAGCGGGAAAACTGCGCTACATATTTGAAAAAATCGGACCTGAGCTGCGGCAGTATTTATTCAGCAATGATAACGAAGAACAGCCGTTTTCCCGGAGAGAATATGAACAGACGGTCATGTCGGGAAAGTATAAGAGCAGAATGATGGGCTTCGGCTCAGAACGGGATTTCAATCAGCCGGGCTATTATATCCGTAACGCCCTCTTCCCGAAACAAAGGGAGGAGCTGCGCGCAGATCAGACGCCGAAGATCGACACGATGGTATACAAGATTGACAAGGACAACCTGCTGAAACGCAGCGAACACCGCGAAAAAGCAAAAGCGGACCCTTATTACCTGCATCCGGACGATGTGCAAGTGATCGGCCGCGACACATGCAAGAAGCCGTTTTATGTGAAAGGGTTAATCGGACAATCAGCGATGAGCTACGGCTCACTTGGCGACAGGGCAATCACCGCCCTGTCAAAAGGGCTGCACCAGGCCGGCGGCACATGGATGAATACAGGCGAAGGCGGCCTGTCTGAGTATCACCTGAAAGGCGGCGCGGATATTATCTGCCAAATCGGCCCCGGGCTGTTCGGCGTGCGCACTGAAGATGGAGAATTTTCATGGGAAGAATTTAAGAAAAAAAGCCGCCTCGAGCAGATTAAAGCCTTTGAATTAAAGCTTGCGCAAGGGGCGAAAGCAAGAGGCGGTCATATTGACGGTTCAAAGGTGACCGAAGAAATTGCCGCCATCAGAAATGTGCAGCCCGGACAATCCATTGACAGCCCAAACCGCTTCAACGAATTCTCAAATGTTCCGGACATGCTTGATTTCATTGAGAAATTAAGAACTGTCGGTGAAAAACCGGTCGGCATCAAAATTGTCCCGGGCAGCCGCAAAGACCTTGAAGACCTTATGTCCTGTATGAGTTCATCAGGCAAACTTCCCGACTTTATTACGATTGACGGCAGTGAAGGGGGAACGGGAGCTTCTTTCCATGAACTGGCGGATTCCGTCGGCCTGCCGATTCTGACCGGCCTCCCCCTTGTTGACGGCCTTTTGAAGACATACGGTATAAGAGATAAGCTGAAAATTTTCGCATCCGGAAAGCTGCTCACTCCGGATAAGATTGCCGTTGCCCTCGCGTTAGGCGCGGATTTTGTCAATATTGCCCGGGGAATGATGTTTTCAGTCGGCTGTATCCGCGCTCAAGTATGCCACACCAATCATTGTCCTGTCGGAGTAGCGACAACCGATCCAAAACTTCAGCGCGCGCTCAGTATCGAGGATAAACAGCACCGCGTCTGCAACTACGTGCTCTCGTTGCGTGAAGGGCTGTTTCACCTTGCCGCGGCGGCGGGTATCAGCTCGCCGATTCATTTCTCAGCTGAACACATCGTATACCGGGAGGAAGACGGAAGCCTGAGGGAACTTCCCGGCCTTTTGAATCAGCACGCATAAAAAAAACCGCCTGCCGTCATCGGCAGAGCGGTTTTTTACGTAGCTGAGGAGGATTCTCCTTTGTTTACTCGGTCAAGCGCCATTTCATAGGCGTCGTTCCCGTAATTTAAGCAGCGCTTCACCCGGGAAATCGTCGCTGTGGAAGCACCCGTTTCGCTTTCAATTTTGTGATACGTATTTCCTTCGCGGAGCATTCTCGCCACTTCCAAACGCTGCGCCAGCGATTGGATTTCATTAATCGTACAAAGATCGTCAAAGAAACGATAGCATTCCTCCAGATCTTTCAGCGATAAAATAGATAAAAATAACTGGTCCAGTTCTTTTCCGCGTAATTTATCGATTTGCATCGTCAAACACCTTCTCCTTTACTAATGGAAGCTGCATCGAGATCAGGCACGATATTAATCCATGTCTTTCCTGGCACAAACGGAAGAATCTCACCGCCTTTTACGGGCAGAATACGGCCGTCTTTATATTCCCAGTCTGACTCTATAACATCGCCGTGCTGAAGCAGGAGGCCCTTCCCCCCTGACTGAATATCGATGGCCCGCCTTCCATCTTTGTCTGTCATACGATGGCCGGCTTCAACAATAAAAATGTTGTGCATGGCTAAAGGCTTTCCGGTCTCCCGGTCTGTCGCTTTCACACCATCAGAGCTTCTTGTATAAGCATCAGCTTTTTTATCATAATCGTATTCGACAAGATTTGTAACGTTTTGTGTTCCATAATCTATCCGAATATTGTAGGTTTCGTTTCCGGGTTTTGCATCTGATGTCTGAAATGGGAGCGGTTCTGTTTTTCCGTTCAGCTTGTATCCTTTTTGTTCCGCCGCCTTCCTGATATTGTCATACGACGTGTAGGAATTGTGGGGCGGCTTGCTGAAATCGGCTCTCCAAAACAGGCTTCCGTCAAAATCCAAACCGTTTATATAATCGTAAGTTCCGGACTCCAGCTGCTTTTTAGCGCCGGGACTCCAGCCATGATGGACAAATATGCTGTTAAACCCGCTGCTGAGCGTGACAAAATATTCCCTCGCGCTCCGCACAGGCCCGACCGTTTCCGGCATCTCACTTTGAAAAATCGCGAGAAACCGCGTAATCCGGCCTTCCGCGAGCGCTTCGATGACAACATCCGCCTTTGACAGCCCGGATTGGGGCCTCGCCTTTGGATGATTGTTCACTGCGACTGCAATCGGACGGCGTTCTGCAAGCTTCTGCTCAGTTTTCAGCCCCGTTAAAGGAGCTTCCGCTTCTTTCGGCTGCACCTGATCGGCATTGTTCTGCCGGCAGGCGGCAAGCATCAAAAACGCAAAACAAAGCATACAAACGGTTTTCCATCTTTTCATATGTCGGCTCCCTGCTTTTATATTTTAACGCATTATCGATGGAAAGAGTACAGTTTTTTTCATCACGTCGAATATTCCTCTCGGCGTAATGCGGATATAAGGCAGGTGTGTGCTCTGCAAAAAGAGCAGCGTATAGATCGGATCGCAGAATCGGTAGCCCCGCTCCTCCAGCAACGTCCTCAGTTTTTGCTCTTTCTCAAGCACTTCTTCATAATTCTCCGCGGATGCAGAACCGTTTAAAGCGAGGGGAATCTCATGAAGAATCTTCCCGTTTTCGGCAAGCACGATTCCGCCGCCGATTTCTTTCATCCGTGAGAAAGCGAGCAGGATATCTTCTTTATTTTTTCCGGCAGCGATAATATCTCCGGTTGTCGTGTAGGAACTGACAAAGCCCTGCACCCGATCGGCAAAACCTTTCAGCATTGTATTGACCCGCCACTTTCCATGCTTATCGAGAAGCGTGAGATAGCATTCATCATGATCAAAAGAAAGCTGGTCAACAGAATTATCAATCGCAATCATATACGGCTCCATAATGACGGCGTTGCGCATTATCACACCCATCGGCATTGAAAACTGTAAATCATCCATCGTCATATCATATGAAAGCTCAAGAGGGACAAGACCGCCCTTTTTCCAATCCGTTTCTGTAAACGCCTTCATATTTCGGCCGTCTTCCCTCAGCAGGATGCCTTTGGAGATCACCGTGACCGGGTCCGGATTCATCGGGTCATCGAGAATGTTCAATGAAGCAAGCCGGCCCGGACCGATCACACCGAGAAAGTCATCCATTTGATAATACTTCGCGATATTAAAGGAGGCCATATTGTAGGCGTCAATCGCCGGAACCCCTTCCTCCAAAGCGATTTTGATTAATTCATTCGTCATGCCGCCTTTATAAAAATGCGGCGTCGCTCCATCCGTCGTGTAAAAGAAATGATCATAATGCCGGAAGCCTTTTTGATGGAGATCCTGCAAAATCGTTCTCAAATCAGGGCGGATGGATGAATGTCTGAGCGAGACATAGTAACCCAATTCAAGCCGTCTCATCACCTCGTCTCCATTCATCGCCTCGTGGTCAGAATCAGCCCCGAACAGTTTCATCTTCGTCAGTGTTTTTTCAGAGGCTCCGGGAAAATGCCCTTCTATCCGCTTGCGCAGTTTCTTTGTCGCCTGCATGCAATGAAGCATCAAGTCATCGCCGTCCATGAGGCGCGGCCATCCGGTCAATTCTCCGCCTTGAATGACATCCGGGTGCTCAATCCATTGCTTGCGGACATCAAAAGAAAGGAGCTGATCCTCATTCAGCACTTCAGTCTGCAGATCATATCTGGACCACCAAAAATATTGCACCGGCTGTTTTTTCAGTTCTTCCAATATAGTAAGCGCTTTCTTTTTACCGCTGTGCAAAAGAAAAACAAGTTATCATTAACAAACGTCGTTGTTCCGAATTGAGACACATATTCGGCGAGCGTTTGGGGATTATATATTTGAAAAGGATGTGTATGCGGTTCAATGTAACCTGGCACAATGTATTTTCCTTCACAATTTATGGTATGAATGTGCTCTGCTGCATCAGGAAGCTCATGACCAACATATACAATTCGGTCTCCGTAAATCCAGACGTTCTTTTTCAGCCATTGTTTTAAAAAAGGATTTAATACGAGAGCATCCCGTAAAAGTAGCGTTGGAAGCAGCTTTGAGTCTACAACATCCGCCTGTGATCTGATGTCTTTATTTTTCCAGTTAAAGGTACGTTCGGACATTCACATACTCTCCTTCGCTTATATTAGACCCATCGTATCACATCCGCACAATTATCGCACGGCTAAAACGTTACAAATTATTGAAGATGAATGAAAAACTTTTTCTAAGGGAGCTGAAATGATGAAACCGAATATCAGTTTATTAAACGCCGTTATGCGCATCACTTGCGGCCTCACCATTTTGTCTGCCGCTTCAGCGAAATACACGAGAAAACCTTGGTGCAAGATGCATCTCTTCTGTATGATAATGGGCGCGATGAAAGCGGCGTCCGGCATCCTCCGCTTCTGTCCGGTGACATATATGTTCCAAACCGGAATGAATCAGGAAGACAGCTACCAGCAAGAAAAATAACAAGCCGTTTCGGCTTGTTATTTAATTTCTCCTGTCCCGCGAGTCTGAGAAGAATCTGCCGGCGATCCCGGCATCACAAAAGCCGGGACAGAATTCAAGACTGCATGACAATCTTAGTCGTCATTCAGAAGAAAACCCGCATCTTATATGACGCGGGGGTTTCCTCTTTATCGCTGCGATGCTTTCAGCGCACGGGCGCCGATATCGCTTCTGTAAAACAGTCCGGGTTTTGCCAGCCCTGAAACGGCGCTGTACACTTTATCCCTCGCCGCTTCAAATGTCTCAGCAAATGCCGTGACATTGGCGACCCGGCCGCCGTTTGTAACAAATTGTCCGCCGTCTTTTTTCGTTCCGGCATGAAAAACGGCGATCCCGTCTTCAGCGGACGTCAAACTGCCGATCGGCGTCCCTTTCGCATAGCCTTCCGGATAGCCTTCTGAAGCCAGCACAACGCTGACCGCGGCCGTGTCCTTCCACCTTAGGTCAACATCCTTCTCATGCAGTAGATCTAAGAGCACCTGAATGAGGTCAGATTCCATTCTCGGCACGACGACCTGTGTTTCCGGATCTCCGAAGCGCGCGTTGAATTCAATGACTTTTGATCCGTTTTCCGTCAGAATCAGCCCCGCGTACAGCACGCCCGTGAAGGAGCGTCCCTCTTTCACCATTGCTTTTGCCGCCGGCTTCACAATCGTTTCGACTGCGCTTCTGACGATATCATCGGAAATGTGCGGCACCGGTGAGTAGGCGCCCATTCCGCCCGTGTTCGGACCTTTATCTCCATCGAAGGCGCGTTTATGATCTTGAGCGATGACCATCGGATAGACGGTCTCCCCTTTTACAAACGCCATTAAAGAAAATTCTTCGCCGGCGAGGAACTCTTCAATGACAACAGATGCGCTCGCCTCCCCGAATTTCTCATCCTCAAGAAAATCGTGCAGGCATTCAATCGCTTCTTCTTCCGTCATCGCGACCGTGACACCTTTTCCGGCGGCAAGTCCGTCCGCTTTAATGACAATCGGCGCGCCTTTTTGCTGTACATATGCTTTCGCCTCTTCAAATGAAGTAAACGTCTCATACTCCGCCGTCGGAATGCCGTATTTTTTCATTAAATCCTTGGCAAACTGTTTGCTTCCTTCAATAATAGCCGCTTTTTCAGACGGTCCGAAAACAAGCAGTCCGGCTTTTTCAAACTGGTCGGCTATCCCTTCAATCAGAGGAACTTCAGGGCCGATAATCGTCAGGCCGACATGATGTTCTTTCGCAAACGCAATGAGTGCGGCATGATCGCTTTCTTCAATGTTGACCAGCGTCGCGCAGTCTGCCATACCGTCATTTCCGGGCGCGGCGTACACCGTGTCAACAAGCGGGCTTTGCGCCGCTTTCCAAGCCAATGTATGCTCTCTGCCGCCTTTTCCGATAATCAATACATTCACGCTTCGTTCCCCTCCTTAATGTTTGAAATGTCTGATGCCGGTGAATACCATGGCGATTCCGTATTCATCCGCTTTTTTAATCGAATCTTCATCGCGGACCGATCCGCCGGGCTGGATAATCGCCGTGACACCGGCTTTTGCGGCTTCTTCGACTGTATCCGGCATCGGGAAAAACGCGTCTGATCCGAGCGCGCTGCCTTTCGCTTTTTCTCCGGCCTGCTCAATGGCGATTTTGGCTGAACCGACGCGATTCATCTGTCCTGCGCCCACACCGACCGTCATATGGTCTTTTGTAAGAACGATCGCGTTGGATTTCACGTGTTTGACGACTTTCCAGGCCAGCTTCAAATCTTCCCATTCCTGCTCGCTCGGCTCTCTTTTTGTCGGAATGCTGATTTCGGCATTATCAAATCCATGGACGTCTAAATCTTGAATCAAAAGACCGCCCTGTACGGAAGTCAGCTGTTTTTCTTTCTTTCCTGATGCGGTTACGTCAAGCGTAAGCAGACGAAGGTTTTTCTTCGCCGTCAGCACGTTCAGCGCTTCTTCACTGAAAGAAGGGGCGATAATGATCTCTAAAAAAATGCCGTGAAGGGCTTCAGCCGTTGCCTGATCAACTTCACGGTTCAGCGCGATGATGCCGCCGAAAATGGAAGTTTTATCAGCTTCATACGCTTTATTGAATGCTTCCTCAATTGAAGCTCCCGTACCGACTCCGCATGGATTCATATGTTTAACGGCAACAGCTGCGGGTTCTGTAAATTCCCGGACGATTTGAACGGCCGCATCCGCGTCCTTAATGTTGTTGTAAGAAAGCTCTTTACCGTGAAGCTGTTTTGCCGCCGCGATGGAACCGGAGACAGGAAGTGCGCTTTGGTAGAAAACCGCCTCTTGGTGAGGGTTTTCACCGTAGCGGAGCGACTGTTTTTTCTCAAAAGTAACGGTGAATTGCTCAGGGTCTTTCTCACCGGCCTCGCGTGTTAAGTAATCAGCGATTAATGCGTCGTATGCCGCGGTATGGCGGAATACTTTGGCCGCAAGCTCGCGTTTTCTTTTGAGCGAAACGCCGCCGTGTTCTTTCATCTCATTGAGCACAGAGCTGTAATCGGCCGGATCTGTGATGACCGTCACATCCTGATGGTTTTTCGATGCAGCGCGCAGCATGCCGGGGCCGCCGATATCAATGTTTTCTATCGCTTCATCGTATGTTACGTCTTCTTTTGAAATCGTTTCTTTAAACGGATAAAGGTTGACGACCACAAGGTCAATCGGTGCAATGCCGTGCTCATTGATCTGCGCCATATGCTCTTCATTGTCTCTTACGGCAAGCAGTCCGCCGTGAATATTAGGATGGAGCGTTTTTAACCGTCCGTCCATAATTTCAGGAAATCCAGTCACTTCTGAAATGCCGATGACATCCACACCGTTTTCCTGAAGAAGTTTTTTTGTTCCTCCGGTCGAAATGACTTCGACGCCGAGCTCTGTCAGTTCCTTTACGAAAGGTACGAGATTTGTTTTATCAGAAACACTGATTAGTGCGCGTTTGATTGTCATGCCTTTTCACCTCTGTTATTTAGTCCCAGCAGCCGTTTCACAACGCTCGGATACCATTTGTGCTCAAGCTCGTGTATTGTATGCTCTATGTCTTCAAGCGTATCGTTTTCCTGTATTTCGAATGCTTTTTGCGCGATAATCGGTCCGGTGTCCATGCCTTCGTCGACGTAATGAACGGTAATGCCGGCCACTTTCACACCGGCCCGATACGCCTGTCCGACAGCGTCAATCCCAGGGAATGCCGGAAGAAGCGAGGGATGTATATTAATAATGCGGCCCCCGTATGCTCCAAGCAGCGTATCTCCAATCAGTCTCATATAGCCGGCGAGAACGATTAATTCCGCCTCGTGCAGACGCAGCTGTTCAATAATGGCCCGTTCAAAGGCCGCTTTGTTTTCAAAAGATGACGGTTCAAAGGCGAATGACGGGATATGTAAAGCCTCCGCCCTTTCCACTGCCTTTGCCTGAGGCTTATCCGTCACGAGAAGCGAGAGCTCCGCATCCCACTTCTCTTCTCTCATGCGTTTGGCAATGGCCTCGAAGTTCGATCCGTTTCCTGAAGCAAATACCGCAAACTTTTTCATGAAAGAGCCGCACCGCCGAAAGAAATGCCTTCGCCCCGCTTGACCCGGCCGATCAAATAAGCCTTCTCGCCCTGAGCTTCAAGCGTGCCGATGACGTCTGTCAGGTTTTCTTCTTTAACGGCAAGGACAAAACCGATGCCCATATTAAAAACATTGAACATTTCTTCTTCTTTCAGCTTGCCGTGCTCCTGCAGAAACGGAAAAATCGGCGGGATCGGCCATGATCCGTAATCAATTTCCGCGCTCAATCCGTCCGGCAGCATCCGCGGGATGTTCTCGATGAATCCTCCGCCTGTCACATGCGCCATGCCGTCCACCTTACCGCTTTTCACCGCCTTGAGCACCGGCTTCACATATATTCTCGTCGGTTCCAGCAATTCTTCTCCGAGAGGACGCGCAAACGGTTCATAGACAGTATCCAAATCAAGTCCGCCGTCATCAAGAAGCACTTTTCTCACCAGGGAGAATCCGTTGCTGTGAAGGCCGCTTGAAGTAAGTCCGATTAAGAGATGCCCCTCTTCGATATGTTCACCGGTGACGATTTCATCTTTTTCCGCGACGCCGACTGAAAAGCCCGCAATATCGTATTCATCAGACGTATACAGCCCCGGCATTTCCGCCGTCTCACCGCCGATAAGCGCTGATCCTGACTGCTCGCATCCGTCCGCCACACCCTGAACGATCTGCTCAATTTTCACCGGATCAGCCTTGCCGACCGCCAAATAATCAAGGAAAAACAGCGGCTCCGCTCCCTGGGCAAGCACATCGTTTACACACATCGCGACCGCATCGACGCCGATCGTGTCATGCTTATCCATTGAAAATGCGAGTTTCAGTTTGGTGCCGACACCGTCTGTTCCGGAAATTAAAACAGGCTTTTGATACGGAAGCTCTGACAGATCAAACATTCCGCCAAAACCGCCCAGGCTTCCCATAACGCCGAGCCTTTTCGTGCGCTCCACGTGTTTTTTCATTCGTTTGACGGCTTCATATCCGGCTTCGATGTCAACTCCGGCATTTTTATAAGCATCAGACATCCCTATCACTCCTTGTCAATTCGTTTCTCCTTAAAAGGCAGAAAGAGAAAGGCAGCCTGAATTCCCGCTGCCTTTATGTCATTTTCACATTTTATTTTGTCAGCACCGCTTCTTTTACGTGAGGAAGCACTGTATCCTGATAAATTTCCGTCGGATATTTGCCCGTAAAACAAGCGAGGCATTGTCCGCAATTGGTGTCTTCAAATTTTCGGCCGACTCCTTTTAACAATCCGTCTACACTTAAGAAAGAAAGCGTGTCGGCTCCGATGATCTGACGGATTTCTTCCACGGAATGAGAAGAAGCGATCAGCTCCTCATGGGTTGATGTGTCGATGCCGTAGAAGCACGGATGAGCGATCGGCGGTGAACTGATCTTGACGTGCACCTCTGTCGCCCCCGCTTCTCTGAGCATTGTGACAATCCGGCGGCTTGTCGTCCCGCGCACGATGGAATCATCAACCATGACGACCCGTTTTCCTTCGACAACACCGCGGACGGCGGACAGCTTCATTCTGACGCCTTGCTCACGGAGAGCCTGTGACGGCTGGATAAACGTTCTGCCGACATAACGGTTTTTAATGAGACCGAGTTCGTACGGGATGCCCGTTGCTTCGGCATAGCCGATGGCCGCAGAAATACTGGAATCAGGCACGCCTGTGACGACATCCGCTTCAACCGCGGACTCCTGGGCAAGCATTTTCCCGAGGTTTTTCCGGGCGCTGTGCACGTTAATGCCGTCGATATTGCTGTCAGGTCTTGAGAAATAAATGTACTCCATGCTGCAGATGGAACGGTTGATATTCATGGAAAAGCGCTCTGATTTCATGCCTTCATCGTTGATGATCAGCATTTCGCCCGGCTCTACCTCGCGAAGGTACGTTGCGCCGACGACGTCAAATGCGCACGTTTCTGAAGCGACCACATAAGCATCGCCCATGATGCCGATTGACAGCGGTCTGAGTCCGTTCGGGTCAAGCGCTACAATCATCTCTGTTTCTGTCATGATTAAAAAGGCATAAGCGCCTTTCAGCATAGACAGCGAATTTTTGATCTGATCCTTCAGCGAAAAGTGTCCGCTGCGTTTAATCAGATGAGCCAGCACTTCCGTATCGGAGGAAGTCTGAAAAATGCTCCCTTGGTTTTCAAGCTGCTGCTTCAACTGTGTGGCGTTGACCAAGTTGCCGTTATGGGCGAGCGCAAGGCTGCCGTTGTTTTGCGAACGGAACAGGAGCGGCTGAACATTTTCATATCCGCCTCCTCCAGCCGTTGCGTAACGAACGTGCCCGATCGCGCCTTTTCCCTTTACTTTGCTGAGCTCGCCGTTTTGAAATACTTCAGTGATCAGCCCTTGGCCTTTGTGCGCCGTCAGCTTTTCGCCGTCAGTCGCGACAATTCCCGCGCCTTCCTGTCCTCTGTGCTGGAGGCTGTGGAGGCCGTAATACGTAATTTGCGGGGCTTCTTCATGTCCCCAGATGCCAAACACACCGCATTCTTCATTCAGGCCTTTGATTTCAGCAAGCATGGAATAGCTCCTTTCCACGCGCGCTCAAGTTCTTTCGTTTGCGCGTGAACCAATTGTTGTCCGTCCTGGTTTTGAATCGCCAGAAGTCCGTCAGCCGTTACCTCACCGATATGAACCGCATCAGCCGCAGCTGCTTCAAACGCCGCTTGGTGTTCTTTTTTGACCGAAACGACGAAGCGTGATTGAGATTCAGAGAATAATAATGCCGCTTCCCCTGCAACAGTCACGTTGGCGCCAAGGTTTTCCGTCGTCATGACGCTTTCAGCAATCGCTACGCCTAAGCCGCCTTCTGACACATCATGCGCGGATTGAACGAGGCCTTTTTTAATTGCGTCAAGCAATGCTTTTTGGCGTGACAGCTCTATATCAAGATCGATTTGCGGCGCTTTGCCGTAAATGCGGCCTTCTGTCATTTTTTGCAGTTCGCTTCCGGCAAACTCAGGTTTTGTTTCGCCGATCACGTATACAAGATCCCCCGCTTGTTTGAAATGCTGTGTCGTAATATGAGCGGTATCTTCAATTAAGCCGACCATGCCGATAACAGGCGTCGGGTAGATGGCCGTTCCGTTCGATTCATTATAAAGTGATACGTTACCGCCGATGACGGGTGTGCTGAGAACATTGCACGCCTCGCTGATGCCGTCGGCCGCTTTTTCGATCTGCCAGAAAATTTCAGGTTTTTCCGGGTTTCCGAAATTCAGATTATCCGTGACCGCAAGCGGTTCGGCGCCGGAGCATACGATGTTGCGCGCCGCTTCGGCAACGGCGATTTTTCCGCCTTCTTCTGGATCAAGATATAAATAACGGGCGTTGCAATCCGTCGTCATTGCCAGCGCTTTTTTCGTGCCGCGGATTCTGAGCACTCCCGCGTCAGAGCCGGGAGCGACCACCGTATTTGTACGCACCATGTAGTCATATTGATCATACACCCACTCTTTGCTGGCGATTGTCGGCTGCTGCAGCAGGGCAAAAAGCGTCTCTGTCCCATCTTTCACTTCAGGCGCGGCAACTTCCGTTTTCTGAAACTCGCGGTAGTACGCGGGTTCTGCTGACGGTTTGTGGTATACAGGCGCTTCTTCCGCCAGTGCGTCGACCGGAAGTTCGCAAACAACCTCTCCGTTATGGCGGAGGCGGAGCATTTTATCATCCGTAACATGACCTACGGAAACCGCTTCAAGATCATATTTATCAAAAATATCGACAATTTCCTGTTCACGTCCGCGTTCAATGACGAGAAGCATGCGTTCCTGAGACTCGGAAAGCATCATTTCGTAAGCGGTCATACCCGTTTCCCGCTGCGGAATGAGATCAAGGTTCATTTCAATGCCGGAGCCGGCTTTGCTTGCCATTTCAGCACTCGAACTTGTCAGACCGGCCGCCCCCATATCCTGAATGCCGACTAAGGCGTCGCATTGGATGACTTCAAGGCATGCTTCCAGGAGAAGTTTTTCCATGAAAGGATCGCCGACCTGCACCGCAGAACGTTTTTCTTCAGATGAATCTGACATTTCTTCTGATGCGAAAGTAGCGCCGTGTATGCCGTCGCGGCCCGTTTTAGCGCCGACGTACATGACCGTGTTACCGACACCTTTCGCCTGGCCTTTTTTAATATCTTTATGATCAATCAAGCCGACGCACATTGCATTGACAAGCGGATTGCCTTCATAGCTAGCGTCAAACTGCACTTCTCCGCCGACCGTCGGGATGCCGATACAGTTTCCGTATCCCGCGATTCCCGCCACTACTTCTTCAAACAAGTACTTCACACGAGGTGAAGTGAGTTCACCAAATCGAAGAGAGTTTAATACAGCTATCGGACGGGCGCCCATTGAGAAAACGTCACGGATGATACCGCCCACTCCGGTCGCAGCACCCTGGTATGGCTCAAGCGCTGACGGATGGTTATGCGATTCAATTTTGAACACGACCGCCTGATTGTCACCGATGTCAACGATTCCCGCGCCTTCTCCGGGACCCTGCAGCACGCGTTCGCCGCTAGTCGGGAATTTGCGTAAAACCGGTTTTGAGTTTTTATAGCTGCAGTGCTCTGACCACATCACGGAAAAAATCCCGATTTCCGTGTAGTTCGGCAATCTTCCGATAATAGATTCAATGAGTGTGAACTCGTCATCACTGACACCCATTTGCTGATAGAGTTTCTCTTCTTTTATTTGTTCTTTACTTGGTTCAAGCAGTAGCGACATGAGTTTCCCTCCAATTTTTCACGATAGACCGGAACAATGTAAGACCGTCTGCGCTGCCGAGCAGTTCATCGACTGCGCGCTCAGGGTGAGGCATCATGCCTAATACGTTGCCTTTCTCATTCACGACGCCGGCAATGCCGCTGACGCTTCCGTTAATATCGCCGCCGTATGTGAAGGCGATTTGATTGTTTTCTTTTAATCTTTCAAGCGTTTCGTCATCACAGTAGAAATTGCCTTCGCCGTGGGCAACCGGAATCGTAATCGATTGTCCTTTTTCATAGGAAGATGTGAATAACGTACCGCCGTTCTGCACGATTAATTCAACCGGGCGGCAGATGAACTTTAAATCTTTGTTGCGTCTCATGGCGCCGGGCAGAAGTCCGAGCTCCTGCAGAATCTGGAATCCGTTGCAGACGCCGAGAACCGGTTTTCCTTCGGCAGCCGCTTTTTTCACGGCCGGCATGATGTTTGCGAATCTGGCGATGGCGCCGCATCTCAAGTAGTCGCCGTATGAAAACCCGCCGGGGATGAGCACGCCGTCAAATCCGTCAAGGCTTGTTTCCTCGTGCCAGACATACTCGACTTCTTCGCCTAGTTCGTCCTTTACGGCGTGAAACATATCAATATCACAGTTGGAGCCGGGTAACACAATCACCGCAAATTTCACTGTGCGACAACCTCCTCAACTTCATATCGGTAGTCTTCAATGACTGTATTGGCAAGAAGCTTTTCACACATTTCTTTCACGAGCGCGTCAAGATCGCGGTCAGATTTTTCGATCGTCAGCTCCATGTATTTTCCGATGCGCACATCCTGCACTTCATTGTAGGTCATGCTGTGCAATGCATGCTGCACCGCGCTTCCTTGAGGATCGAGCACACTTTCTTTTAAGCTGACATAAACTTTCACTTTATACATTATGAAATGCCTCCCAGTCTTTTGAAAATCTCTTCATATGCGTCGGTTAAGCTTCCCAGGTTCCGTCTGAACAAATCTTTATCGAGCTTTTCGTTTGTGTCTTTGTCCCACAGACGGCACGTGTCAGGAGAAATTTCATCCGCTAAAAGCACCCGTCCCTCTGTGTCTAAGCCGAATTCCAGCTTAAAATCTATTAATCTGACGCCGCAGTCTTCAAAAATATGCTGCAGCTCTTGATTCACCTGGTTTGTAATCGATTTGATCGTTTTGACCTGCTCAGGAGCCGCCGCTTTTAAGAGCCGGATATGATCTTCAGTGATGAGCGGATCACCCAGTGCGTCATCCTTGTAGTAAAATTCGATAATCGGCTGCGGAAGCTCAGTTCCTTCCGGGATGCCGAGACGTTTCGACATGCTTCCGGCGGCAATGTTTCTGACCACGACTTCAAGCGGAATGATGCTCACTTTTTTGATGAGCTGCTCTGATTCTGAAACACGCTCCACAAAGTGGTTGTCAATTCCTTTGGCGTGCAGATGTTTGAAAATCAGGCTTGAAATTTCATTGTTCAGACGGCCCTTTCCGCTGATCTCCGCTTTTTTCTCACCGTTAAAGGCTGTTGCGGAATCCTTGTAGACCACGCGGAGAATCTGTTCGTCTTCAGTTTGATAAATTCGTTTCGCTTTTCCTTCATAAAGAAGATTATTGTTCACAATATTCACGGAAGGCCTCCTAACCCGAATGTTGGGAATATTCAATCTAAGGCGGCTGAAGAAGCCGCCTCCGGCTGGCTTCTTCTATAAACCTAAACGCTCAAAGATCAAGTCGACGTTTTTCAGATGATAATTGTAGTCAAAGCAATCGGCAATCTGTTCCGGTGTGAGGCGGGACGTGATTTTTTCCTCCGCTTCGACAAGCTGGCGGAACGGCACTTGTTTTTCCCACGCTTCCATCGCTTTCGGCTGAACCGTGTCATATGCTTCTTCACGAGGCAGACCCGTGTCGATTAAAGCGAGCAGCACGCGCTGAGAATAGATTAAACCGAGTGTGCGGTCCATGTTGCGTTTCATATTTTCCGGGAATACCGTTAAGTTTTTGACGATGTTGCTGAATCGGTTCAGCATGTAATTCAGCGCGATTGTCGCGTCAGGAAGAATGATGCGTTCAGCTGATGAATGAGAAATATCACGCTCATGCCATAACGGTACATTTTCGTATGCCGTCAGCATGTACCCGCGGATCACGCGCGCCATGCCCGTCATATTTTCCGACCCGATCGGATTCCGTTTATGAGGCATAGCCGATGAGCCTTTTTGTCCTTTTGCAAAAAACTCTTCCACTTCACGTGTTTCACTCTTTTGCAGACCGCGGATTTCTACTGCGAATTTTTCAATGCTCGTCGCGATCAAAGCCAGTGCCGCCATGTAATCCGCATGACGGTCGCGCTGTAATGTCTGAGTGGAAATCGGCGCCGCTTTCAGGCCGAGTTTTTCGCAGACATACTGCTCTACGAACGGATCAATATTTGCATATGTGCCGACCGCGCCGGAAAGCTTCCCGACTTCGATCCCTTCTTTTGCCTGCTTGAAACGTTCAAGGTTGCGTTTCATTTCTTCGTGCCAAAGCGCGAGTTTCAGGCCGAAAGTCGTCGGTTCCGCGTGTACGCCGTGCGTGCGGCCCATCATGACCGTGTATTTATGTTCTTTCGCTTTTTCTTTTATAATGTCAACAAATCTCTCAATGTCCTTGAGCAAGATCTCATTCGCCTGTTTTAATAGATAGGAAAGAGCGGTATCCACGACATCTGTTGACGTCAGGCCGTAGTGGACCCATTTTCTTTCTTCGCCTAATGATTCTGAAACCGCGCGGGTAAATGCAACGACGTCATGGCGCGTATCCTGCTCGATTTCCAAAATGCGGTTGATGTCAAAAGACGCGTTTTCGCGCATGACCTTGACGTCTTCTTTCGGAATGACGCCAAGCTCAGCCCAGGCTTCACAGGCTAAAATCTCGACTTCCAGCCATGCCTGGTATCTGTTTTCGTCCGTCCAGATCGCGGACATTTCAGGTCTTGAATAACGTTCGATCATTATGCTCGTCCTCCGTCTCTTTTCATCCATATGTTCGTGATGTCCTGAATCCATTTTTCATCAGGCTTCCGCAAAAATGTCATATGCCCCATTTTGCGGCCTTTTTTAATCTCATGTTTTCCGTACAGGTACAGTTTGGCTTCTTTTAAAAGCTCCGTATGCTCCTCCGCAAGCTTCACTTCATCACCGAGCAGATTCACCATCATTCCCGGTTTGAGAAGATCGGTTCTGCCGAGAGGAAGTCCGCAGACTGCTCTGATGTGCTGTTCGAACTGGCTCGTTTCACAAAGGTCGAGCGTATAATGTCCGGAGTTGTGAGGACGCGGCGCCAGTTCATTGATCAAAAGGTCTCCGTCTTCTGTGACGAACATTTCCACCGCAAGCGGCCCGACAAGCTCCAATTTCTCCGCGAGCTGAACGGCAAGCGCCTCTGCCCGCTTTTGAACCGTTTCCTCCGCTCTCGCGGGCACGATGCTTTGGAATAGAATATTATTTTTATGGATATTTTCAGCAGCCGGAAAGGTTGAAATCTCACCGTGCACCGATCTCGTCACGATAACGGAAAGCTCCATCCGGAATGATACCCAGCTTTCCAGTATGCACGTGCCGTTTTCTAGCAGCGCGGCCGCTTCATCTGTCTGTCCTTCTTCCTTAATGACAAATTGGCCTTTGCCGTCATATCCGCCGCGGCATGTTTTCAGCACCGCCGGGAGCCCCAGTGCCTGAACAGCTTCCTCAAGCTCCCGTCCGCTGTTTACGATCCGATAAGGAGCGACTTGACAGCCTGCTGACTGGATCGCCTTTTTTTCCGTTTCCCTATTTTGGGTGATAAGCAGCAGCTCGCTTCCCTGGGGAAGATATGCATGTTCTTTGAGCCAGTTGAGCGCCTCGTAATCGATATTTTCAAATTCGTACGTAATGATGTCACTGACTCCGGCCAATTTTTGAATCGCTTCACGGTCATTATACTGGGCGGTAATCTCAATATCGGCGATCTGTCCGCATGGCGAGTCTTTCACGGGATCGACGACTGCGACTTTATAGCCCATCTGTTTTGCGGCGACAGCCATCATTTTTCCGAGCTGTCCGCCTCCGATAATGCCGATGACGGCGCCGGGATAAATCGTTTTTTATCAGACAAGCTGATCACTGCTTTCCAGCACCGTTTGTTTTGTCGCATTTCTTCTCGCCTCTAGTTTATCCGCAATGTCACCGTCAAATGCCGACAAAATCTGCGCGGCTAACAGACCCGCGTTCACTGCGCCCGCTTTTCCGATCGCCGTCGTCGCGACCGGCACGCCGCCGGGCATCTGTACGATAGACAGAAGAGAATCAAGCCCGTTAAGCGATTTTGTCTGAACCGGTACGCCGATCACCGGCAGTGTCGTTTTGGCCGCCGTCATACCCGGCAGATGCGCCGCTCCTCCGGCTCCGGCGATAATGACTTTTAAGCCTCTGTCTCTGGCGCTTTCAGCATATTCAAACATCAAATCAGGCGTCCGGTGCGCGGATACTACCTGTTTTTCATAAGGAATGTGAAGTTCGTCAAGTATGTCGCATGCATGTTTCATTGTCTCCCAATCGGAGGTGCTTCCCATGATGATTCCTGCTAGCGGCTGCATTCTGTTCCCACCTTCTCATGCTTTGTTTTTCAGAAAAAAAGCCCGGCTTATATTGCAACTATGAGGAAGCAATACAAACCGGGCATGGCGCGCGTATCGTCAGTCGTTCGCTTCTGCGATATCCATGTCAGCTGTTTATCACTTTCCTGCATAGTCCGGCCGTTTACGGCAGCCGGGTAGAAACTTATGGGCCATATTCCCAAGATTATATGAGGTCGTGTTTTGATTTCATGTTTATCTTAACAACGGACTTGGATAATGTCAACGACATTATCGAACGATATAAAAATTCTTTCTTTTAATGTTCGTGTTTAGATCAATTTCCCTTCAAATACGATTTTTTTCCCGCAAGGAACGACTTGAATTGATCCATTTTCTTTCTTTTCTGTAAAGATCGGCTCTTCCATCCGCCGGACGGGCATATAACCCTCTTCCTTCATTAAAGTGAGAATGGTGTCAATCGTTTCATCTTCCGTTACTTCAAACCGTTTCTTTTTTGGCTTTGTCATTCCTTAATTCTCCTCTTCTTCACTGCTTTCACCCAGAATCCGCCGTGGATCGTTTTCGGCTCAAAGGCGATGATAAACGCTTTTTCATCAAGCGTTTTAATCGTATCATAAAGCTGAAGCTCATATTTGCGCGGCGTCAGAATCTGCATGGCGGTCCGGTCTCCTTCAAGTCCGCCCGCAACCCAGCTTGTAACACCGTACCCTTTTTCCCGGAGCTGTTTCGGCAGGTCCAGATCAAGCTCTTTCGTAATGACGTTGACTGTTATGTAGCCGAGCGCCAGTTTTTCTTCAATTTTCATTCCCACTATGACGCCGAGGCCGTAGCCGAGCGCATAGGCAATGACGTTTTGAATTTGATTCAGATTGCCGAGAACGAGACTCAGGCCGGTCACATACACAAGGATTTCAATCGTACTGATGCCTGCGGCGAAATAGCGCTGTCCCTTTAATGTCAGAATCATCCTGATCGTAAAGAAAGAGACATATATAATGTTAATGATGAGAATAATGAGAACCATACCTATACTGTTGGATAAAATTGTCTGCATCACTGATTCCCCTCCTCTGACTTTGAAAAGCCAATCTTTCAATTAAGGATAGTTTACCCTCTTTTCATCATTTTCAAAAGAAAAAAAGCCCGCCCCGCAAGGCAGACTTTCAAGCTCTTATCAGTGAAGCTCGGCTTTTTTCAATCGTTTGACGGCTTCATATTCCTTCTCAAGTTCACTCAGCGTGTATCCGGACAGTTCCTGAACATGGTCTTGATAAAACCCAGAGCGGATCAGTTTTGTCCTCAGGTGCTGTTTTTTCCGATTAATGGCTTCTCGCAACAACGGGGCCATCTTCATCATCCCTTTCCGAATCATAAAGAGTAGTGCCGCTTTCGAATTGCTGTTGCTCTCATCATATCTCGGCCGGGTCCTCAAAACAACACGCTTTATTAGAAAAATTTGTAAACATTGTGAAAGACAAATTTCGACTTATAAAGGAATCAGCGAAGCAGTAAAGTACTCGGAAATGAGCGGCCATGTCACAGCCGTAAAAACGAGCATGATGATGACCGCCGCGGAAATACAGTACATCACGTCAGCCGCAGGCTTTTCAGCCGATTTGTATAGAATCTGCACAAACTGCATCATCGCCGAGGCGGCCAGAAACAAGGTCAGCGCCGTAAACACCACGGTGATGACCGGCAGATTCAATATCGCGAAAATCATCCACACGATAGAGCAGGCGACAGCCGGAACCAAAAGCGATCCGACCCCCGCGGCCGCATCCCGCATCGTAATTTTCTGCTTCATCATATAACGTGATACAAGCCAGACCGCGCCCGCCGCAGCGGCAAAAAAGACGAGCGTATACACGAGAACGACGGTAAAGCCGTCAAAAAACGTATGATGCCGCTCCCCGTATCCGAGAGGCCTTTGCTGGCTTGCCCTCAGCTGAAACCAATTTCCGATTGAGAAAAAGATACTGAATACAAGCATTGAAATAAGAGCATATTTAAAGCGGGAAAAGCCGTCTTCCCCAACGACCTTCACCGGTGAAGTCAAAATGCGCAGCGCGAAACGGCAATAACGTTTGACCGCGGCCCATGCAGAAGCGAGTTTTTCTGTAAAAGCCGGAGCCGGGCGCCGTTCCTTTTCTTTTTCTTTTGCTTTTGATAACGTCCCGCATTTCTGGACATTCTCGACAGCGGTTCTTCATCAGTTCCCTGATGCTGTTTTTCTTCTTCCAACGTTTCTTTTCTTTCTTCCGTCATGTCAGCAACTCCTATCAAAAAAATACGGCGGAATTTGTTTAGCAAGAAAATAAAACACTTATATAAGGTACCGAAGCGGCCTTAAACAGTCAAGCGGTTTTCTTCACCCGGACACCCACATGACGTTTTATAGTATGTATTGGTTTTACGGAATAGGACAAAAACAAAAAACCGGCTGTCCTCAGCCGGTTTTTCCGTTATTTCAAGAAGATGAAATACAGGATAAAGATGACGAACAGCCCGTACATAATCGGGTGAACGCTTTTTCCTTTTCCTTTGCAGATCATTGTAATCGGGTAGAAAATAAAACCGATCGCAATCCCCGTCGCAATACTGTACGTCAGCGGCATCATAATCATCGTTAAAAATGCCGGAACAGCCACCTCGAATTTATCCCAGGCGATCTTACCGAGCGGCGCCACCATCAGCGCGCCGACGATAATTAAAGCCGGAGCCGTCACATTCGTGGTGACAACTGACAGAAGCGGCGAGAAAAACATCGCCAGCAAAAAGAGAATGCCCGTCACAACAGCCGCAAAGCCGGAGCGCGCCCCCGCCGCAACGCCTGAGCTGGATTCAACATAAGAAGTCGTTGTAGACGTACCGAGCACGGCTCCGATAACGATTGATGTTGAATCTGCCAGAAGCGCTCTTCCCGCGCGCGGAAGTTTGTTTTCCTTCATCAGTCCGGCCTGTGTCGCTACAGCTACCAGCGTACCGGCCGTATCGAAAAATCCGACGAACAGGAAAGTTAAAATGACAATCAGCATTTGTACGGAGAAGATATCCGGAAGGTGCATCCACGCCTGTCCGAAAGTCGTCGCAAGACTCGGCACGCTGCCGACAATGTGTGTCGGAACCGGAATCAGCCCGCAGATCATACCGGCAACCGCCGTCAGAAGCATTCCGATAAACACGCCGCCGTTTACGCGAAGCACCATCAGAATGACCGTCACAATAACACCGAAAACCGTCAGCAGCACAGGGCCGCTGTGAATATTGCCGATAGACACCAAAGTCGATGAGTTCGCTTCAATAATGCCCGAACCCTGCAAACCGACAAATGTGATAAACAAACCGATACCCGCGCCGACCGCCAATTTCAGCTCAGGCGGAATCGCATTAATGATTTTTTCCCGCAATCCCGTCAGTGAAAGCGCCACGAAGATAATTCCGGAAATCAAGACGCCGGAAAGCGCAGCCTGCCATGAAATCCCCATGCCGAGTACGACAGAGAAAGCAAAAAACGCATTTAATCCCATACCCGGCGCAATCGCGATCGGATACTTTGCAATGAGCCCCATTAAAATACAGCCGGCCGCAGATGCCAAGGCTGTAGCGGTGAACACCGCGCCCTGATCAATTTTCAATGCTTCGGGAAATCCTTTCACACCGTTTAAAGACAATGTCAGCGGATTGACGAACAGAATGTACGCCATTGACAAAAAGGTCGTTAAACCGCCGATGATTTCATTACGATAGCTTGTCCCCAGCTCATCAAACTGAAAAAATTGCTTCAAGCCAATTGCCTCCTTCATTCTCTCCCATTTATTCTGCCCGTTATCCGCCAAATAAAAAACGCCCCAAATAACATTTTGGGACGCTTGACTACATACGTTCAGTCTGAATAAATAAGAATGGATTATTTATATCAAACGATTGAGATTGATCCGTAGTCAAGCCATTTACGGTAGCTTGGTAGAAACTTGCGGGCCATATCCCCGCCATTATACGATATCTGCATATTTGATTTCTGAGTCTATTGTATCAATTCAATTTTGAAAACTCAATAAAAAAACGAACAATCCCGTTAAAAAAATTTGGTTTATTCGTTAATTGACCAAAAATGGAAGACGGCAAAAGCCGCCTTCCCGGCATTATTTTCCGTCCGCAGGCCGAACCGGCACCGCGAATGTGATCCCCTTGTCATCCGCCAGCAAGTTCATAACCGTTTGATTGACGTACAAAGCATATGAATCGAATGAGAAATCGCGCAATGAATAGTCTTTATCGGATGAATCATCCAATTCAAAAACGGATTCCATTTCACCCGTTTTAAGATTCGTGACTTTCGCCTTATTCCCTTTCAGATAATAGCCTTTTTCATACTCATTAAGCGATGGCCAAGTTTTCATTTTTTTCGTATTGCCGAGACCGATTGATTCACCGACATTCATCAGCTGATCTTCATCCGCCTTGCTTACATCAATTCCGCTGAATTGATAATCGACAATTACCCGTCTGTCTTGCTGTTTGATCTTTTTGATGGTAATGCCGACATGATGATGTTTCGTTTTATAACTGACGGGCAGTTTTGTTTTCAGAGGCACGATTTCTCCCGGCTCTGATTCTGATTTTAAATTACCCGTTATGAAAAGTGTTTTCGCTTTCGGGTCTATCGGTTTGCTGAATTGAGTTTGGCCGCGTATTCTTTTCCCGCCGCCGGGAAGATTCTTCCTGCCGCCAAGTTCAATATTCGACATCGTCATTTCATAATGGTTTCCAGCATCATCCGTTGCTTCGTCAATCGAGATGGTATCATTTTTAGCTGCATCATAGAAGTCGATAGAATACAGGAGAGCCGATCCCATCGTTCCGTTTTCCGCCCGGATATCGAAAAAGCGGTATAATCCGTGATTTACATTCACAGCTTTCGTTCCTTCAAGAGAAACGGACTTTTGTTTTTTGATCGGAAGTGTAAAGCGCCAGTTTCCAGGGATATCCTTGATTTGTGTAATGACAAGCGGAAGCTTATCACCGTCTTTCAGCTTTGAGCCGTCCGTGAACAGGCGAAGCTGCCCCGCGTACCGCCCGTCTTTCATTTTTTTCATATCACTGCTGTCATAATCCTCTGCTAACATATTCCGTGGATCTTTATAATCGACTTGAAAAGAGATGCTCTCCTCATCTGATTTCAAATTGTCAACGGTAAAATTGTAAACGAGCTGTCCGCTGTCGTAATACACACTTTTCACTGTCACCGTGATTCCGCGTGATTCCGCTTTCTCGTTCAATTTTGTCACCAAATTGCTTTTAAACAGCGCAGAACCTGCCTTATCCTGAAACAGACTGTAAATTTGTCCGGCAACAGGAATGTTTCCCATAGCCGTGTTAACGGAGGGCATGAACAAGCCTGAGGACAGATACAGAATAAACAAAGCAGCAGCAACCGCGAGGCCGTTTATCACTTTTCGTCCCCATCTCCGTCTGACGGCGCCTTCTTTTCCGGCACGGACAGCGGCGCTGTGTATCACGTTTTTCAACTCAGCTTTCGGCACGTCAATGTCCTGATACAATTGCTTCATTTGATGCTTTTCCATATGTGTTTATCCTCCTTTTCCAGCTCCTGCTTCAATGCTTTTCTCGCCCTGTGCAGATGCGTTTTTACAGTGCCTTCCGCCATTCCGGTCTGTTCAGCGATCATAGCAATCGAGAAATCTTGAAAATAATAAAGCTGAATGGTCAGCTGTATATGTTCGTCAAGCGTTTCAAGGGCATTCCGAAGATCTATGTATTCTTCAATGTTCTTATTCTCCGCGCGCGTATCATGCTGCGGCTCAAACGGAATGACGTCTCCGTGCTTTTTCCTCATCGCAAAAATCGTATGAAGCAGAATCCGGATCAGCCACGTTTTAAAATATTTCGGCTCCTTCAGCTGCGCGATATGAAGAAAAGCCTTGTAAGCCGTTTCCTGAACAGCGTCCAGTGTATCTTCCTTGTGATGCAAATAGAGATAAGCTGTTTTATATAAAGTATCCTGGTGTGCTGTGATCAGTTTTTCAAAGGCTGCGGCATCGCCTTTTTTCGCCTTTTTGATCAATCGTTCTTCCTTCACCTTATCCACCTCCTATGCTGTTAGATATGAATCGGGGCAAAACGGTTTCAAAAAGATGAAAAAAAACGCCTCTTTTTTAAAAAGAGACGTTTTTTATCTTGATTTATTCCCACTCAATCGTTGCAGGCGGCTTGCTCGTAATGTCATACACGACGCGGTTGATGTGTTTCACTTCGTTTACGATCCGTGTTGAAATCACTTCAAGCACATCCCAAGGGATACGCGCCCAGTCAGATGTCATGCCGTCAATTGATGTTACGGCACGGATACCGATTGTGTAATCATACGTTCTCGCATCTCCCATGACGCCGACGCTGCGGATGTCAGGAAGAACCGTGAAGTACTGCCAGATGTCGCGCTCAAGGCCGTGGTTCGCCACTTCTTCACGCAGAATCGCGTCTGATTCACGAACGATCTCAAGTTTTTCTTCCGTTACTTCGCCGAGTACGCGGATGCCAAGTCCAGGGCCCGGGAACGGCTGACGCCATACGATATCATCCGGAAGGCCGAGCTCTGTGCCAAGCGCGCGCACTTCGTCTTTGAAAAGGGTGTTCAGCGGCTCGATCAGTTCAAACTGCATATCTTCAGGAAGTCCGCCGACATTGTGATGCGATTTGATCGTTTGCGCCGTTGCAGTACCGCTCTCGATAATATCCGTGTAAAGCGTTCCTTGCGCAAGATAATCGATGCCTTTAAGCTTGTCCGCTTCATCATCAAATACGTAAATGAATTCGTTGCCGATGATTTTGCGTTTTTGCTCAGGATCAGAAACACCTTTCAGCTTGTTTAAGAATCTGTCTTTCGCATCAACTTTAATGACATTCATATTAAAGCCTTCGCTGAACGTTTTCATGACGCCTTCCGCTTCGCCTTTACGAAGCAGGCCGTGATCGACGAAAATACAAGTCAGCTGGTCGCCGATCGCTTTATGAATTAAAGCAGCCACAACAGAGGAATCAACACCGCCGCTTAGCGCGCAAAGAACCTGTTTGTCTCCGACTGTTTCACGGATTTTTTGCATTTCGATTTCGATAAAGTTTTCCATTGACCATTTGCCTTCACAATCGCAAACGCCGAATACAAAGTTTTTCAGAAGATCATTGCCGTATTCAGAGTGGCGCACTTCCGGGTGGAACTGAACGCCATACCAATTCTTGTCCGCTTTGCTCATCGCTGAATTCGGGCAGTGATGGCTTGTTGCGTCAACAGTGAAGCCTTCAGGAACTTCTACAACCAAATCGCCGTGGCTCATCCACACAACCTGTTCTTCCGGAAGATCTTTGAACAAGTCAGGGGTTCCTTGAATCTGAATGTTCGCTTTTCCGTATTCGCGCTGGCTTGCCGCCTCGACTTTCCCTCCGAGGTAATGAGTCATCAGCTGCATGCCGTAGCAGATGCCTAATACAGGAATATCGAGTTCAAAGATTTTTTCGTCACAGCGGAAAGATCCTTCATCATATACACTGTTCGGTCCGCCTGAAAGGATAATTCCTTTTGGATTCATTTCTTTGATTTCCTCAGCTGTCAACGTATGGGGGTGCAGCTCGCTATATACGCCAAATTCACGGATCCGGCGGGTAATCAGCTGGTTATACTGACTGCCGAAATCAAGAACAAGAATCATTTCATTCACTAACTTCGTCATGGTTGTCACCTAATCTCCTCTAAGTTTTTGACACAGAAAAAACGGAGGACAAACGTTCAGCCCTCTGTCGCGCAAGACTTGTACGGAAGCCCGGCTTTTTAACGCTCCCGGGCTCCCATTTAACATTCATTTATTCTAACAACAGGACGATATGCGGTCAAGACTATCTTGTTTTAATTATATTTTCCCACAACTGTCCCGATTCATTCCAAAGCTTTGCGGCATTATCCCTGCGGTATAAGGCCCGCTCATAGCGCAGCGTCAGCTCGGACATGTCGTTTGTATGGTGCGCCTCGTCAATCCTCGCAGCAAAATCGCGCAGTGTTTCTCCGTCTCCCCTGCTGAAACCTTTTCGTTTCAGCTGGCGGAGCAGCGCGGCATATGCGTCGAAAAAGACGTCTTCATCCGTTCGCCGCTTCAATCTGGCTGCTGTAACGTGCGGAATCCAGCGCGCCCGGAACAGCCAGACGAGTGCCGCCGCGGCTGAAATCACGATGACGATGGCTGCATACGGCCACAGGTGTGCCGCGGTTTTGTTGCGGATCACAGGATGCGGTGCCGCGCTGTGATCCCGCTTTTTCGGTGTTTCTTCTTTTTCCGGCTTTGTTTCCTGACGCTGCTTGTCAGACGGTGAATCCGAACCCCCCGCTGAGCCTCCGCTGTCTTTTGCCGCGGTATGATTTTGCTCTGACGTAAACTCCGTCGGATTGGTGAAGCCTTTTGTCGGCTCAAACGTCACCCAGCCCTGATCGGGAAAATACACTTCTACCCACGAATGGGCGTTGTTGTTTGTGACTTCATAAATGTGGCCGTTATGGTCGCCTGCCCCTTTATATTCGCCGGATGTATAGCCCTTCACCCAACGGGCGGGAATTCCCGCGGAGCGGAGCAGCACCGCCATTGCCGATGAAAAGTTATCACAATATCCTCTTTTCGTTTCAAACAGAAATTGATCGACATAATCCTGATTGTGCTCCGGAACCGCGACATCCTGTGTATTATACGAAAATGCGGAAGATCCGAGATAATCCTCGATCGCCTTCGCTTTATCGAACATATTATGATGATCCCGCGTCAGTCTGTCCGCAAGCTGTCTCACTCTTTTCGGAAGGCTGTCGGGGACTTGTAAATACCGGTCATTGAATTGATTCTGCTCACGGTATCGTTTCACTTTCACTTTTCTGAGATCATTCAGCTTAAAGACGGGCGCCTGAAAAGTCACCGTGTACCGTCCCATATTGCGGATGTTGCCCACTTGTTCACTGACCGGCGTAATTTGCTCGGTGTTTCCGTTCATTTCAAGCTGAATCGAGTGCTTCGGTTTAATATTGGAGACGCCGATCGGATACATGACGTGATTATAGAGATAATTCTCATCAATGGACACCTGTGCCGTATACCGTCTCGTCTGCACACTCCGGTCAAACCATATATTTTCCACGTTGCCGCCGTTCAGTTTATAGGACATGCCCTGATCGGTCTCCACCCAGCCTTTCCCCGTGTATGTATCCTTCGTTTCCACCCGGAAGTACGCCCGTTCTTTTCCCTTCCATGTAAAAACCGGCGTATCATCCTCCTGAAAAGGGCCGCCCAATGTTTCATCATGATTGCCGTAGCCGATTTTGCTTTCGGCGGCGGGCACTTCTTTGTGGTTTGTTATTTTTTTAGAAACGGCACGGGATCCGGCCAGTTCGGGTCTGATTTCGGAGCCGCCAGACCGAACACGACGGAAGCGCAGATAAACAGCATCAGCGGCAGAAACCATTTGAGTATCAATCTTTTTTAAACGCTATGTGTTCCGTAAGCCTGATGCGCTCCATATACAAAAGCCCCATCATCAAAAAGCCGATAAAGACGATCCGGATGACGGCGTACGCGGCATCATAAGGAGTAAACGTATCAAGCACGGTGATATACGCCACCGTCATGATAAAAAGAATAATATTTTCCGCTGATAGATCACCCAGTAATGCAGCAAATACACGAGCAGCCATAAAAGCACAAAAACAGCAACGTGCGGAATGACGGATTCATATCATTCCATCTTCCGGTCCCGATGTGGCGGGCATTTTGCATCACGTCCCGCAAAAAAGAAACGAGCCATTCCGGCTGAAAAATAGAACCTTTATAAAACAGGATGTGAATACTGATCAACGTAAACAGAATGCAGGACGGCACGGTGACGTACCACCTCATCCGGAAGAATGACAGCAGAAATGCCAAACCGATAAAAACGATGAAAAAACCGGTATGTTTTGTATCCGTAAAATTGTGCAGCGGCCTGAGCCATTCCCATAACAATAAAAAAGCGAGAAAATAAAACAGCAGCAGACTCAGCCTGCTTCCCTGGTTCTCGTCATGCGGCATGGCGCGCCACCTCTCTTTCTAAACAACATGGGACACCTGTTTGCCCCTGATCATTTGCACCTTAATATTTTTCTGAGCGAAGATGAGAGCGAGTTTCCGTTCTTTCTCCGAAAGCGCGGCATTCGTTTCTTTCGCCAAAAACACCGTCATGTCAGCACGGCCGGGCTCAGCCTGTTTGAGAAGGTCTTCTGTAAGACTGCCCGTCACGACGGCAATGGAAGCTTTACCTAGTTCTTTTCCTAAACGCCCGTCTGCATCAGCTTCTTCCGATTCTGAAGCTGATGCCAGGTAACGCAGCATCTTTCTGAAATGCCGGTCTCCCTCCCGGACGGGAAATACAGTCCGGTCGCTCCCCAATGAAATAAATCCTGCGGGAGAGCCCTTCACAAGCGCCGTGTAAAGCAGGGATGCCGAAGCTGACACCGCGGCTTCAAACGAAGGGGACGGCCTGCAGTCCAAAAGGAGAATCATATTCATACTCTGCAGCGGGTCAAATTCCTTCGTCATCAGCTCATTTCGCCGAGCCGATGTTTTCCAGTCAAGTGCGGAAAACCGGTCGCCCGGCTGATAATTTCTGACGCTCGCAGCCATTGCTGTGCGGTGTACCTGAAACGGAGCGCCGGCACCCGCACCCTCTTCTCCGGATGCAGCCTGCGGCTTATAGTAAACAGGCCCGTACGCCGGGAAAACCAGAACCGTATCCGTTACGGAAAACGACGCCGTCTTGTCCAAAAGCCCGAGAACATCTCCCGTCCGCACTCTTATCGTATGTAAATGATGCTCTCCGCGCGGCACCTGCGGCAGCTCATATTGTAACGTCAGCTTCCTTTGAAACCAGGGAAACACAAGCTGCTTCGCACTGCGCCTCTCACCAAGCGTTTCCGGCATCACATCTTCAATGACCATATATGTCAGCGGAAACGGCAGGCGCCTCGTCAGCCTGATGGTGACAGACAGCCTGTCGCCTGAGGTTAACTGGGCGGAGGACACGTCACGCGTCACCTGAAACGCCCGCAGCGGGTACACAGCGACCAGCCCGGCGTAAACGGTAAACGGCAAAAACGCATAAAATAAAAACCAGCTCACAAATCCGCCCTGAAACATGGCATAAGAAAAGACAGCCGCCGTCAGTACGGCCAACATAAGCAGCTTCCAGCCATATAGAAGCCAATGCATCTTCTTTCTCATTAGCGGACCGACATCCTTTGAACGGGAACTTTTTCCGTTTGCACGATGTTCTCTATAACTGCTTCCGCCGTCACATCGTTAAATTTCGCCTCGGCGGTCAAGATCATTCTGTGCGGCAGCGTATACGGAGCCAAATACTGGACGTCATCAGGAATGACGTAATCGCGGTCATGAAGCAGCGCGTACGCCTGCGCGGCTTTCATTAATGAAATTGAACCGCGCGGGCTGACGCCCAGATGTACGGACGGATGCCGGCGGGTATGCTGAGTAATTCCGACGATATACGCTTTAATTCCATCATCCACCCGCACCTGCTCCAGTTTTTGCTGAAGGCTGATAAACTGTTCTTTAGAAATGACGGGCTCGATTGTTTCAAGCGGATTGCGCCCTTCCTGCAAAGACAGAACCCGAAGCTCCTCCTCGGCAGTCGGGTAGCCCATGCGCAGCTTAAATAAAAACCGGTCAAGCTGGGCTTCGGGAAGCGGATACGTTCCTTCATATTCAACCGGGTTTTGTGTGGCCATGACGAAAAACGGCTCAGCCAGCCGCATTGTCTTTCCGTCAATCGTGACATTCCCTTCCTCCATCGCCTCAAGCAGGGAAGACTGCGTTTTCGGAGAGGTTCTGTTAATTTCATCAGCCAGCACGATATTCCCCATGATCGGTCCCGGGCGGTATTCAAATTCCATTGTTTTCGTATTATAAATAGAGACACCCGTCACATCTGACGGCAGAAGATCCGGCGTGAACTGAATTCTCTTAAAGTCAGCTCCGATCAGCTTGGCCAAAGCCCGGACCATCATCGTTTTTCCGACTCCCGGCACGTCTTCCAGCAGCACATGCCCTTTTGCGAGAATGGCGGCCAGACTGAGTATGGCGATATCCCGTTTTCCTATGATGATGTTTTCAATATGCTCAACGGCTTTCTCCAGCAGCGGATGCAGCTCTTCTTTATAAGCCATTCTTCTCCTCCTAGTCATCTCTCAAATTTCAATTATCGTAACCTAACTTTACCACAAAATATAAACAGTATAAAAAACGTTTCCAGCGAATTGTTTCCAGTCCGAAAAAGGAAAAAGCTCCCTTTAGAAAGGAAGCTTTATTTCAGCTTGAGAGGCTCCATATGAACGTGTGAATGGTCAATGGCATGTTCCTCTTTCATCCCGACACCTTCTGCTGTACGGATGAGAAAAAAATGTCATATTTTCTTACATCATTTTCAACTGTCTGTGACATTTATGATAGAATAATACTTGTCGGAATATTCAGCATAAACAAACCAAAAGGAGGCAAAGAATGAATCAGCCTAACTCTTTATCTAAGGGATTAAAAACCCGGCATATGACCATGATTTCAATTGCCGGCGTGATCGGCGCCGGATTATTTGTCGGAAGCGGATCAGTCATTCATTCCACCGGACCCGGAGCGATTGTCTCCTACGCTTTAGCAGGATTATTAGTGATTTTTATTATGAGAATGCTGGGGGAAATGTCCTCCATCAACCCGACAAGCGGTTCGTTTTCACAGTACGCGCATGACGCCATCGGTCCTTGGGCCGGTTTTACGATCGGATGGCTGTATTGGTTTTTCTGGGTCATCGTCATTGCCATTGAAGCCATTGCAGGCGCCGGAATCATACAGTACTGGTTCCCGGGCATTCCGTTATGGCTGACGAGTCTGCTTCTGACCGTGCTGTTAACACTGACGAATATTTATTCAGTTAAATCGTTCGGCGAATTTGAATACTGGCTTTCCTTAGTGAAGGTAGCGACGATCGTTGTCTTCTTAATCGCGGGATTTGCGTTCATTTTCGGAATCGTCCCCGGCAGCAAACCGGTCGGGCTGGAAAATCTGGCGGGCAGCGGCGGATTTTTCCCTAAAGGTCCGAGTTCCGTACTGCTCGGCATCGTCGTTGTCATTTTTTCTTTCATGGGATCTGAAATCGTCGCAATCGCAGCGGGAGAAACGTCAAATCCGGTCGAATCCGTCACAAAGGCGACCCGCTCAGTCGTTTGGCGGATCATTATTTTTTACGTCGGCTCCATTGCGGTTGTGGTCACACTGCTGCCGTGGGATTCAGCCAATATTTTGGAAAGCCCCTTCGTTGCCGTTTTGAGCCATATCGGGGTTCCCGCAGCCGCTCAAATCATGAATTTCATCGTCCTGACAGCCGTTCTGTCCTGCCTGAACTCTGGGCTTTATACGACGTCACGGATGCTGTATTCACTGGCAGAGCGAAATGAAGCGCCGCGGCGTTTTATGAAACTGAGTAAAAGAGGCGTACCGGTTCAAGCCATTATCGCCGGCACCTTTTTCTCCTATATTGCCGTTGTTATGAACTACTTTTCTCCAGACTCCGTATTTTTGTTCCTGGTCAATTCATCAGGGGCGATCGCACTGCTCGTCTATCTCGTCATCGCCGTCTCACATCTGAGAATGAGAAAGAAAATCGAACGGACAAACCCTGAATCTCTTAAAATCAAAATGTGGTTTTATCCGTACTTAACCTACCTGACGATCATCGCCATTTGCGCCATCTTGTTATCTATGCTGTTTATCAGCTCAATGCGGTCTGAATTTCTGCTGACAGGATTTATTACTCTGCTGGTACTTGCCTCATATGTATTCCGCAAAAAACAAAACCGAAAGAGAGCGCTTCCGAAAGCCGGGTTGCGCAATAACCGCAGACACCCCCCTCAAAAAAGGGCGGGTGTTTTTTAACCAACCTGTTCCAGGCAGCATTAACTGTAGTACAGGATTTCAATAAATGATAAGGACAGGATGAAAAATGGCACTAGAAAAATTTGCAGATGAACTGCCGATTATCGAAACACTCCAGCCGCAGAAGAAATCAGACGGCAGCACGTATTATGAAGTCACCATGAAGGAATGCTTTCACAAGCTGCACCGCGATCTCCCGCCGACCCGGCTTTGGGGGTATAACGGTTTGTTTCCCGGCCCGACGATCGACGTGAACAAAGATGAAAACGTCTATATTAAATGGATGAATGACCTGCCGGATAAGCATTTTCTGCCCGTGGATCATACCATTCACCATTCAGAAAGCGGCCATCAGGACCCCGATGTCAAAACCGTCGTCCATTTACACGGAGGAGCAACGCCGCCGGACAGCGACGGCTACCCGGAAGCATGGTTCACGAAGGATTTTAAGGAAACGGGTCCTTATTTTGAGAAAGAGGTATACCATTATCCAAACAAACAGCGCGGGGCTCTGTTATGGTATCACGATCACGCCATGGCGATTACGAGACTCAATGTGTACGCCGGGCTTGCCGGGATGTATATCATCCGCGAGCGAAAAGAAAAGCAGCTGAAGCTTCCCTCCGGGGAGTACGACGTACCGCTTATGATTTTGGACCGCACGTTAAATGACGACGGTTCCTTGTCTTATCCGAGCGGACCTGCTAACCCTTCCGAAACGCTGCCCGACCCTTCCATCGTCCCGTTTTTTTGCGGAAATACCATTCTCGTCAATGGTAAAGCGTGGCCGTATATGGAAGTTGAACCGCGGACATATCGTTTCCGCATCCTTAATGCTTCCAATACGAGAACATTTTCTCTCTCGCTCAATAACGGCGGGAAGTTTATCCAAATCGGTTCTGACGGCGGACTGCTTCCCCGCTCGGTCAAAACACAATCTATCAGCTTAGCCCCGGCAGAGCGGTATGATGTGCTCATCGATTTCTCCGCCTTTGACGGAGAACATATCATTTTAACGAACGGCACCGGCTGCGGGGGCGACGTCGATCCGGATACAGACGCCAATGTGATGCAATTCCGCGTCACAAAACCGCTGAAAGGAGAAGACACAAGCCGGAAGCCTAAATATCTTTCAACAATGCCTAATGTGACATCAAAGAGAATACACAATATCAGGACGCTTAAACTCACAAATACGCAAGACAAATACGGCCGGCCCGTTTTGACGCTGAATAACAAGCGATGGCATGATCCTGTGACAGAAGCGCCGAAGCTCGGCACAACGGAAATCTGGTCGATTATCAATCCGATGGGGGGAACCCATCCGATACACCTGCACCTTGTTTCCTTCCAAATCCTTGACCGGCGTCCTTTTGACTTAGAGCGTTATAACAAATTCGGCGACATTGTGTATACAGGCCCCGCCGTCCCGCCTCCTCCAAGTGAAAAAGGCTGGAAAGACACCGTGCAGGCGCACTCGGGAGAGGTCATCAGAATCGCGGCGACTTTCGCTCCTTACAGCGGACGCTACGTATGGCACTGTCATATTTTAGAGCACGAAGATTACGACATGATGAGGCCGATGGACGTCACGGATAAACAGTAAACAAACATCCCCCCTTTTCTCCAGAAGGGGCTTTTTTTATTTATCCAAAAATAAAAAATAAGAAGGCGCTTATTTGCATATACTGTAATAACAGGAAGACGATGCACCCTCATTGGAAATCTGGATAGAAAAAGGAATTAGGAGATTAGGGAAAAGTATGAGACAATGAAGGAGTGCACGAAAATTCATAAGGGAAGAAGTGACTTTATGTCTTACTACAACAAACGTAATCAGGAACCGCTGCCTAAAGAAGATGTCAGTACGTGGGAATGCACAAAAGAGGACTGTATCGGCTGGAGCAGAAAGAATTTTGCCGGCAGTGATACCCCGACTTGCCCCCTTTGCGGCAGTAAAATGATCGACGGCGTCCGTTCGTTGGTAAATCTCCAAAACAATAATCAAACGGCATCAAGTTAGACCTCCCTTTTACGAGTCTCAACATAGAGAAGGCCTCCATGTCTCATGAGAGGCCTTTGCGTTATCATGTCCTTTTACGATGCAAAGGAGCAATGAACATGAAAAACGATCGGCAGCAGAAAGATCTGAAGGAAATGGCAAAACGGCGGAAAATAAACCTTGCCGCACAGTCATTCATCGAAACGCTTCATTTTGCCGTTCCGATTCTCCGTTTTTTCAAATGGCTCGCCTCAGCCGCAGCCAGCTTTGTTCATTAAAAAACACCCAGCGGGCGCTGAGTGTTTTTTTATGATTGGATGACGGAAAAACTATTGATAATGCCGTTGTCATTTTCCCAGACTTTTTCGCATTTTTTCGAATCCAAATGATAAGCATAAATGGTCCGGACCTTCGCATTCCGCCCCGTTTCATCCTTCAGACGCTTAGCGCCTTTTGCTTCCGCCATGAAATAAATGATGCTGCCGTCTTTAGAAAACTGAGGCTGGGCATCAATCAGCGGAGCGAAATCCTTCCCGTTTGAGATAATCGTTTCATCTTTTTTCGTTTTGACATTCATCAGACGGATGGACGCTTTTTGTTCCGTCCCTTTTTGTGTATAAGATGTAAAGACAAGGTTCTTTCCGTCCGGTGACACCGCCACGCCGCTGATAAACTGTTCAAGGTTTGTCAGGTCCTGAAGGTGTTCGCCAGCTCCTGCTGCAAACCGGATATTCGTCGGTTCAGGGTCAATCCCCTTCTCATTTGCCTCATCCGTTTTTTGATAATCCTCTTTTACGGAATAATGCAGAAGCGCAAAATCGTTTTGGCTGCGGTTATAAAAGAAGCTGCTTACACTGTCGTCTTTCTCATCGGCGGCAGGATACAGATTTTCATAACGTTTCGTTTTCAAATCAAAAGATGCGAGACGGAAAATATCTTCATCCGCTTTTCCGAGACGGAAATAAATGTGCGTCAGATCCTTTGATAAAAACAGACTGTCAGCGCTTGCCGTTCCTTTATAAAGCACCGTCTTCTTTTTCGTCTTCAGATCAAGCTTATACAGACGCATCTCATTTTGGTCATTATTCCCGACAAAATAGAGCACCTGATGGGCGTCATCGAGTGCAAACGCCGGATATGCCGAAAGCTTTTCCTCGTACAGCACGCGGCCGTCCTCGTAATATTTCGTCATCAGATCTTTGTCTGTAATGGAAACAAGCAGCTTGTCATGACCGCCGGAGACAACGGCTTTTCCGCCGCCGTCGCTTTTTCCTTTAATCAGTAAAACGGACGCGATGACCGCCGCCGCCAAAACGGCGGCCAGCAACATCCAGATCCATCGTTTCTTCTTCATTATCAATCTCTCCGTCAATCAGAAAAAGCAAGAATCAGAGTCCTTGCTTTTTAAGATGGTCTATTTTAATAGCTGTAGTGACCGGATACTCTTCCTTTGCTTAACGGATATCCGAGCGCTTTGAACGCTTTCGGGCTGACATCCAATACGGCATTCGGCAGACGGCCTACATCATTTTTGTATACTGTGATAACCTTTTTCGGTTTTGCTTTCGCATAAGCTCTGATTTTCGTTCCGTTTCTCGGAACGTCAAATCCTAATTTTGTCGCGCAATCCCAGTGTCCCAGTTTTTTACCGGAAGATCCTTTTTTACCGACTCCATTATACCATGTAATATTTCCGTTCACTTTTTTAGCACTTGCATCAGAAGAGTAACTGATCGCTCCCAGCGTGCTTCCTGCTAAAATCAATAAGGCTAAGAATAACTTCTTCAAGCTTTCGTCCTCCTGATTCTTTATTCTAGGCAAAATTATACACCAAGAAGACGATTATAATATTTCAATCACTTTACATGTTCATTACAACGTGATGAGACATGCACATAACGACGGCACAATTACCTGTTCTATATAATTCCATGGTAAATTATACTACAAAATTTAATTCATTAGCGTTATAATATTCATAGAGTATTTCTGCATTCAATATGGACTTTTTATAAGGCCTATTGATAGTTGCATAATATGATATATTTTGAGAAATCAGGCTTTAGGAAGCACTTTATTCCTTTTAACCGTGGTTCATATTGATCATGTACCTATACTCGTTTCAATCAGACTAGGAGTGATAATCAATGAAAGCGGCAAGATGGCACAATCAAAAAGACATTCGAATCGAAAACATTGATGAACCTAAAGCAGAACCGGGTAAAGTCAAAATTAAAGTCAAATGGTGCGGGATTTGCGGAAGCGACCTTCATGAATATTTGGGAGGCCCGATCTTTATTCCGGTCGGCGAACCTCATCCGTTAACAAACGAAATGGCGCCCGTCACGATGGGTCACGAATTCTCAGGAGAAGTCGTGGAAGTGGGCGAAGGCGTCAAAAATTACAGCGTCGGCGACCGTGTCGTCGTGGAACCGATTTTTGCCACACACGGACATCAGGGAGCCTATAACCTTGATGAACAAATGGGATTTTTAGGCTTAGCCGGAGGCGGCGGCGGATTTTCTGAATATGTATCCGTTGACGAAGAATTGCTGTTTAAGCTTCCTGAAGAGCTTTCTTACGAACAGGGCGCGCTTGTTGAGCCGTCAGCGGTAGCGCTTTACGCCGTCCGCCAAAGCAAATTAAAAGCGGGCGACAAGGCGGCAGTTTTTGGCTGCGGACCGATCGGGCTGCTTGTGATTGAAGCCCTGAAAGCGGCCGGCGCCACAGATATTTACGCGGTTGAACTTTCACCGGAACGTCAGGAAAAAGCGAAAGAACTCGGCGCTATCATCATTGATCCGTCAAAAACGGACGATGTCGTTGAAGAAATCGCTAAACGCACAAACGGCGGCGTTGATGTTTCTTATGAAGTAACAGGCGTTCCTGTCGTTCTCCGCCAGGCGATCCAGTCAACAAACATTGCCGGTGAAACGGTTATCGTCAGCATCTGGGAAAAAGGAGCGGAAATTCATCCGAACGATATCGTCATCAAAGAACGGACCGTAAAAGGCATTATCGGATACCGTGACATCTTCCCTTCCGTTCTTGCACTGATGAAAGAGGGCTACTTCTCAGCAGATAAGCTCGTCACGAAAAAAATCGTGCTCGACGATCTCATTGAAGAAGGCTTCGGCGCTTTAATCAAAGAGAAAAACCAAGTGAAAATCTTAGTCAAACCGAACTAAACCGTTCAGCTGAATATCAGACACATCCGAAAAAGAGCCGTTCCGGCTCTTTTTTTCATCTCATCGTCTTTCCTTCCTTTTCCTTTTAAAAATGATCCCCTCTGCGCAAACTATTTTTCACCCTGTCCCGTCTATCCTTAGGCAGCAGCCTATGATACGTATTTTTAAAAAAGGAGCCCTTTGAAGCAATGAAGAACGAAACAGCCAAAGCGTCGCTTGTGATGTGCATAACTGAGCGCAAGGAAGACTTTTACCGGCTTGCGTACAGTTACGTGAAGAACAAGGATGACGCGTTAGATATTGTTCAGGAATCAATTCAAAAAGCGCTGACATCGGTCGAATCCGTCAAAAACCCCGATGTGATCAAAAGCTGGTTTTATAAAATTTTAGTGCGCACGGCCATTGATTTTCTCCGCAAACAGAAAAAACTGAAAGTGATGGACGATGAAACGATCGAGTTTTTAAGCCGCGGAAAGGAAGATCACTACAAAGACACAGACCTTCACGAAGCGCTTGATGACCTGCCGCATCAATATAAAACCATTATCATTCTGCGTTTCTTTGAAGACCTGAAATTAGAAGAAATCGCGGACATCACGGGGGAAAACATCAACACCGTCAAAACACGCCTTTACAGGGGGCTGAAGCTCATGCGCATTCAGCTGACGAAGGAGGATCTTTCTTAATGGAAAAGAGATTAGAACAATTAAGAGAAGAGTATAAAAGTGTGCCCATTCCTAAGGAACTGGACAGCATTGTCGAAAAAGCCCTTCAGCAAAAACCGAAGAAAAAACGAATCGTGATGTGGCCGACATCCGCGGCAGTCGCTGCGGCCGTCTTATTTACCGCCGTTGTCAATATCAACCCGGATGCCGCACAAGCCATGTCTAAAATCCCCGTCATCGGCAAAGTCGTCCAAGCCATCACATTCGTAGAGATGAAGGAAGAAAAGAACCAATCAAGCATTGATGTGAAAACGCCCGCTCTGTCCGGACTTTCCGATCATAAACTCGAAGACAGCATCAACCGGCATTATATGAAAGAAAGCAAAGAGCTGTACCAGGAATTTATGAAGGCGACCTCAAAAAGCAAAAAAGGCCACCTCAGTATTTACAGCGATTATGAAACCGTTACTGACACAGCGGATCTGATCTCAATCCGCCGTGATATCGAAAAAACGCAAGCTTCATCTTATACGCAAAGCCGTTACATCACGATTGATAAAAAGAATGAGGCCGTGCTTACGTTAAAGAGTTTATTTAAAGATGACCGTTATATTAAAGTCATCAGCGAAAATATTAAAGAACAAATGAAAAAACAGATGAAAGAAGATCCGAATAAAATATACTGGGTCGAAGAAGATGATATGACGGAGCCTTTTAAAGCCATCCGCGCCGACCAGAATTTTTATATTACAGATAAGCACAAACTTGTTATTTCATTTGATGAATACGAAGCGGCACCCGGATATATGGGCGTTACAGAGTTTACAATACCGACCTCCGTCATCTCCAAGCTGCTTGTCGGAGACCGCTACATCAGATAAAGAAAGAAAAAATCCATGATATCCGCAGATCATGGATTTTTTCTTTCGTCCCGCAACAGCCAAGATGCATAATGGACCCTTTTCATATAACAGACGCCGGACGGGGGCTGAAAAGTTTAAGAAAATCACAGCATTTCATTCATTTTTTCTGAAACAAAATCCCCTTCCGAATGCGTCTAATTAACGGAACAAATGGAAGACTGTACAGAAATCAGCTATAGCTATCCGCAAAACAGCGAGAATTTCCGCACACTTTATTGGAGGAATACCATGTCAGACAAGTCACTGCATCACCGCTATATTCCCGGACTGGATGGACTTCGCGCCTTTGCCGTCCTCGCAGTTATCGCATATCATCTGAATTTTAACTGGGCCGACGGCGGTTTCATTGGTGTTGATATCTTTTTTGTTTTATCGGGGTATTTAATTACATCTATTATATTGCCTGCCCAGGGCAATGACATCACCCTTGATTTGCGTGATTTTTGGGTGCGCCGGATCAGACGGCTTCTGCCGGCGGCTTATCTCATGATTATCACGACGGTCATTTGGGTCGTATTGTTTAACAGCGAGCTCCTGCATACCGTACGCGGAGATGCGGTCTCCTCACTTTTTTACATAAGCAATTGGTGGTTTATCTTTCATCAACTTTCTTATTTCGACAGCTTCGGCTCCCCTTCGCCATTAAAAAACCTTTGGTCGCTGGCGATTGAAGAACAGTTTTATATCATATGGCCCTTCCTGCTGCTTGCGGGAATGTACATATGTAAAACACGGGCCCGGCTTGCGGCCGCGGTCATGTTTATCGCGTTATGTTCGGCAGTCGTAATGAGTATGATGTATGTGCCCGGCGGAGATCCGAGCCGCGTTTATTACGGGACGGATACCCGGTCATTTGAATTGCTGATCGGCTGCGCTTTAGCTTTAGTGTGGCCGATGAAACGATTATCTTCCAAACGGCTGCCGAGCAGCATGAAACACCTGCTTCACGGGACGGAGCTTGCCGCTTTTGCCGCGCTGCTGCTTTGCGTCTTTTACACGGATGAATATGAACCCTTCCTGTACAAGGGCGGCATGCTTTTGATCAGCATCACCGCAGCGGTTCTTGTCGCATGTTTATGCCATCCGAGCAGCTTTTTGGGACATGTTCTTTCATGGAAGCCGCTTCGCTGGATCGGAACGAGATCATACGGAATCTACCTTTGGCATTACCCGGTTTTCGTGCTGAGCACACCTGTGCAGGAAATCGGAAATCCGGTTTATTGGCACTGCGCCGTCAGAATCGGCGCCACTTTCATTCTTGCCGAGCTATCTTATCATTTCATTGAACAGCCGATCCGCACTGCGGGCTTCCGGCCATTTTTACGCCGCGTGTTTCTGAACCGCTTTCTGGAATGGAAGACGTCCTCTGTCATCAGCAGAATGTCGCTCGGTCTCATTCTTGCCGCCATTCTCGTATTTGCGGGCGGGCTGTCAGGGATAGCCGAAGAGAAAAACAGCCGCAATGGACGTACGCGCAGAATGATCAGCAAGAAACCGCCGCCTCTTCGCACAAAACGGCCGATCACGATCAGCCTGCAAAAGAAGAAGACAGCAAGAAAAACACGGCGGCGAAAGAACGGATACCGCGTCAGACAAATACAAGAAAGAACCAGCAGACAAGTCAGATACGAAGAAAAACGACGAGAAAAAGGAACGGTCATCTCAAAAAAACGGCTGATCCAAAACAAACACAGCCTCAGCAAGACGTGCTGGCCATCGGTGACTCGGTGATGCTGGACATTGCGTCATACCTGCGGCAGTCCCTCCCTCATGTCACCATCGACGGAAAGGTAGGAAGACAAGTCTCTCAAGCACTCCAGCTCACTTCGGAATATGCGTCATTTAATCAGCCGAACAAAGCGGTCATCATCGAGTTAGGGACGAATGGCTATTTCACAAACAGCCAAATTGAATCACTGATCGACTCCTTTTCAAAAGCCGATATCTATCTTGTCAACACGCGTGTACCGCGGCAGTGGGAAAGCAAAGTAAACGAATCATTGCGCCGGCAGGCCGAGTCACGCAAAAATGTGACGCTTGTCGATTGGCACGCAAAAGCATTGCAGCACCCTGAATACTTCACACCGGACGGCGTCCATCTCATACCTGAGGGATCAAAAGCGCTGACAGCCCTCATCGTTCAAACAATGAAATCATGACAAAAAAAGAGGCCCCAAAAAGGCCTCTTTTTCGTATATCGTCAGGCAAGCTTCTGTCCGCAATTCGGGCAAAAATTCGCGCCTTCCGTTTTCGTTCCGCAGTTCGGACAGAATTTCGGCTTAGCCGCTCCTTCCGAGCTGTTTGCCGGCGCCGTCCCCTGATTCTGCTGACTTTGATCTTGCTGCGGCTGGTTCTGCTGATTTTGATTCATTTGGTTCATCATTTGATTTGCCACATTCATTCCCATCATCATGCCCGCCATGTCTGAGGCGGCGCCGCTTCCGCTCATTTTGCCGGATGACATTCCGTCCGTCATGGAAATCTGCTGATAGCGGTTCACATCCCCCACCATGCCGTAAGAAGCGTTTTTCGTAATCATATCCTGAACTTCCTGCGGATAGTTAAAGCTCATAATATTGAAGCCCGTAATCGACATGCCGTCTCCGATCAGCTGCATATCAAGATCTTCTTGAATCCCTTTTCCGATTTCAAATGAATTCGACTGCAGATTGAACATGTCTTTTCCTTCTCTGGTGATCCATTTCATCAAAAGCTGATCGAGAATAGACGTAATCCGGATTTTAATGTCCTCTACTAAATAGCTGTCTTTGACACCCGCAATCTTATCAATCAATCCGATGTAGTCAATGACCTTGAAGTTAAATGTGCCGTTTGCGCGGATCGGCATACCGCCCGGCATTCCTGCCGCCGGAATGTTGATGGCGTTTTTTGTGCCCCACTTCACGGTGAACTCCTTCGTATTCACAAACAGCACTTCCGCCCGCATGCCGCTGTTAAAGCCAAACTTAAACCCTTTTAGTGTCGATAGAAACGGAATGATTTCTGATTCGATATCATAATCACCGTCATCACGGAAAATCCCTTCAATCTTCCCGTTGTATAAAAAGATGGCATCCTGTCCCGGCCGGATGATCAGACGGCTGCCTTTTTTAATTTCACGGTTGTTCCATTTATAGAAAACCATGTCGTCTCTGAATTCTTCCCATTCCACCACATTTGCTAACTGATTTCTGAAAAAACCCATGTATGCTCAAATCCTTTACATATAATTTAAAAACTACCCTTGCTTCCGCTGTAACTCGTGCCGCCCCTCGTGACTCCGCCGTCATTGTCATTATCTTTATCTGGCTTTTTTCTCTTGTAATGTCGGTCCGGATATATGTGTCGTGCTGGCTCAGCACTTCAGACGTATCGTGATCCATATACGTGCTGCCTGTGACGGTGACCTTGCCGCCGGAATTGTACACCATCACAGTGACGGCGATTCCGGCCGCGGCTGCAGCGATAATCAGCTGAAACCACCATGTGAGCAGCAGATTGTCAGACTTGTCGTCCGGACTTTTCCCCATATCTTTATAAGCCAGCTTGATGTAGGTCTGAAACGCCTTTTCATAATGGCCTGCGGAAATATCTGACGAGATCGTATTTCTGATCGTATTCAGCCGGCTGCTGTTCAAATACGTCTCCGCCTTTTTATATCCGGAGAGAAATACTTCCCGATCCTTCATATCAATAGTCAATATCGCCGTGCTTCCGCTAAAATGACTGTCATAAAAATCACCGGCATACTGTTCGATCTCCTTACCGCCCGTTCCGTTTGCGGTAAGAATGATAAAATCGGTATGGCGCTTTTCTCCCAGCTTCCCGGCCAATTCCTCAAGTTTCTTCGTTTCATCCTTCGTTAATAAATGAGCATTGTCATAAACATATTGCTTCTGTTCCGCGGCAGACGCCGATGTATGTAAAGAAAAAGACAGTATCAGAAAAAGGACGAAGCAGAAGAGACACGCTTTTTTCATCGATACTTTCATTAAAAACCGCCTCCTATCATAAGTGAGACGAGTCTTAATGCTAAAAACGCACCGGCGGTTATGCCGCCGAACCACGCGGCCACTTTTCCGGCACTGATCGGCGGTTTGCCGACAACCTTGCCCGTCTGCCCGTTCATCGCAAAAATGTGCTCAGCCCGCTCATAGTCGTAGCTGACCATCCAGACCGGAAGCAGTACGTAAAAGCTGCTGATTTTATCGGTCTGAATCTGCTCATCCGTAATGTCAGCCGTCGTATACCCGGAGAAGGTGGATCTGATATAAGAATCAATATAATGGCTGATTTTATCCTTCGCCCGCGGAAAGAGATCGTCATCGGTATAATTGTACTTTTCCGCTATATAGCCAGCTAAATAAGCCGTATTAAACTCCTTCAGCTCACTGTATGAGTAAGGTTCCAATTTGTCCATTAATTCATCATTCATTTTTTCTGAAGCGTCGACCGGAATTTTGAGATAATCAAGATTGATATCGCGGTACGCGTTGTAATACTCGGTCTCCGTCACCCGGTATTCTCCATCATCATAGTGACGCACTCTCGTACAAACGGCATTGACCTGAACCTTGCTGTTTAAATCAAACATCCAAAACGGCACGTACATGCCGGTTATGCTCTTCACCCGATCGGCAGACATAAATCCTTTCGGTGTCAGACGGCCGTTTCGGCACCACTTTTTAAAAGCGCTCATGGCCTCTTCTTTACTGATCGTAAAAGGGATCACCATCGAAGGCGCGAGATTTCCCGATAATCGGTCGGCGAGAACGGCGGCTCCTCCGCAAAACCCGCACGTCGTGGCCGTCGTTTCCGCCTCAGTCATTAATACCGCGCCGCAGTTCTCACAGCGGTACTCGTTCGCCTCATTTTCGGAAAATCTCGTCGTTATATACTCTTTTGGCAGGCTTTCAATCTGATCCTGCCGCCCGCAGCTGTGACATGTCAGCATGCCGGATGAACTGTCAAAGACCATATCATCGCCGCAGTTCGGGCATTTATAAGAAATGATCATTCTGTTTCTCTCACTTTCTCTTTATATCGGACAAAGCTGCAGCCCGCTGTCTATTGATCTTTACTGAAAAGCATTTTCTGCTTAAGCGCCGCCAACTCATCGTCGACACTGCTTTGATTGCTGTCATATTTAGCCGTCAGCTCGTCAATATCGTCTTTCGGAGACGCGTTCAGCTCAGCCATCGCATTGGCGTGATCAAGCGCCCGGTTGACCTTGTCTTCCATTCTGCCGAAAGCTGTCAGCGATTGGCCCGCATTTGACACAGAGGACCCCAATTTGTTCATTCTCTCCTGCGTTTTTGCCACAGACCACTTCGCTTTCATGGCATTTCTTCGCGACTCAAGCTCTCCGATATCAGCGACAAGCTTGTCATGCATTTTACGCATTTGAGACGCGTTGGAAGAAGCGAGCTGATAAGCCGTCTGCAGTTCAGTCAGTCTTGATTCAACAGCCGTTTTCCTTTCCAAAAATGTCCGCGCATCGGCTTCATTGCCGGCCTGCAACGCTTTCATCGCATAACTTTCCATCTTTTCGGCATCAGCCTGGCATTCCGTTAATGCTCTTTTCGCCCGCTGTTCCTCAGCCATGACAGAAGCTGTCTCCGCTTTCACTTTTCCTAAATCACTGTTCAGATTCCGTAAATATTGATCAACCATTTTTTCAGGGTTTTCAGCTTTATCCAGCAGCGCATTGATATTGCTTGACATAATGTCTTTAAATCTTCCTAAAATACTCATTTTTCATTTTCCTCCCAAAATTAAATAGTAACAAGTTCACAGTTATATATACTGTTTTTTTCGAAAAAGGTTTCATTTTCTCTTGAATTTATGTATTTTTATATGAAAATAGTCTCATTCAGCCCATTTGTGCCGGCGGAAATTCTTCACGAGCAGATACAGTGAGAACAAAAAATAAACAAACAGCCCGATCATCAACCCGCTCACTAACGGATAATGCTTCGCAGCATACACAAAGAAATCCAGCTGCGAAATCTGTTCCGGACTTGTAATCGTATCCGTCCCATTCAAAAGCTTTGAGAATTTAGCCGTATCATTCCAATCAAACGAATCAGAAACAAGCTCACTCCCCTGATACCAATTGACAGCGGCGAGACAAAGAAAACAAAAAACAGAAAACGCGCATTGCACAATAAGAAAAACATGTTTCATAAAAAAAATTCCTCCGCGGTTCAATATCACAGGCCGTCACACTGTACATGACGGCAGCAGCAGAAACTTGGTTTTACTCAGAACTGATAAAAACATTATTGTATGTACTTCACAGCGGTTCAATTTACTGGATGCCTTTCTAAAGTATACCGTATATCGAAAAGGGTTTCAGACCTAATAAAGAGGATGCTTCCCGAAGTCCGATGACTTTCAAGAAACATCCTCCATACTTTACAGTGATACTTCAACCTCTTTTAAGCTCGGCAAAGCATCAATCGCACCGATTTTGGTGCACACGAGCGCCCCCACCTTATTGGCAAATGAGACAATATCACGCAGCTTCGCAAAATCTTCGGCTGCCGTCTGAATCTCAGCCGTGCGCGCCAGCTGATACAGCGCCGCGCCGACAAACGCATCTCCCGCTCCCGTTGAGTCTATTGATGTCACCGGAATGCTCGGAATGACGTCAATATCCTTCCCATTTGAAAGAAGGGTGCCGCTTTTCCCGAGTGTCACCGCCACAATACCGGCCCCGAGCTCATGAAGAACCGCAACGCCTTCTTTATGATCGTTCGCACCGCTGATGATCTCAAGCTCTTCGTCACTGACTTTCACAAAATCACTTACGGCGATGGCTTTTTTTGCGGTGTTTATAAACTCTGAAACTCTTCCTTTCCATAAATCCTCACGGTAGTTAGGATCGAAGGAAATAAACTGTCCATTGTCTTTCGCAATCGACATCAGCCGTAAATAGGCTGAGCAAAACGGATCAGATAACAATGCCGTCGCTGATCCGAAATGAAGGATTTTCGCATCGTTTACCTTTTCCAGATCAATATCATCCAGCGTAAACAAAGCGTCCGCTCCTCTGTTAAACACAAAGTCGCGCTCCCCGTTTTGTTTTAATGAAACAAACGCAAGCGTGGTAGGCGCTTTCTCATCCATGACGAGCATAGAGGTATCGACGTGTACGGCGTCCAATGTCTGCTTCAGAAAATACCCGAACGGATCTTTGCCTGTTTTTCCGCTGAAAGCCGCGTCTCCGCCCAGCTTAGCAATGGCTGCCGACACATTCGCCGGTGCGCCGCCGGCACTTTTTAAGAAATTGCGTCCTTCCGTCAAATCAACATCCACATCGGTACAAAAGAAATCAATTAACAATTCTCCAATACAAATAACAGATTGGCTTCCCACATTATCACACTCATTTATCAATTCTCGATTATAGTTTCAGTATAGTGCTTTCAGTCATAAATACAACCGTTTACATAGAATATTTTAAATTTTACGTATACTCATCTTGCAGCCCTTTGCTCCAGATCAGACATCATCTGCTGATATTTCTTTTCAGTTAAAGGATAAAAAGAAATAAGAATAATAGACAGCAGAATGAACAATCCCGGAATGAGCGCATTCATATTTTTAATCGCATTCAATGACGAGGCGGTCTGATCGGTATTCGCGGCATACCCGGCGATTCCGAGATAAACGGCCGAAAATGACCCGGCTAACGCAACTCCGAGCTTATTGATGAAACTCATGCTCGAAATCACCACGCCATCAGCCCGGACTCCGGTTTTCCATTCCGCATAATCGACACAATCGGCAACCATTCCCCAAGCAAGCGTATTTAAAGGCGTCGTAAAAAATCCCGAAACGAAAAGCCAAAAGAAAATAAGGGGAATCGAGGAATACGATGTAAACTGAAGGCCCGCATAAGAAATCAGCGATAACGCCGCCGTGATGATCATGACCTGCTTCCGGCCCCGCTTCTCAGAAAAGAAAGGAATAAACAGATTGCTGATCAGCGCGGCGCCGAAAAACAACACGGTTCCTAAAAACACAAATTCCTTATGGCTGACGTTATACGTAAAATAGTACACCATCGTGCTGAGCTTAATGTTAAACCCAATCGCAAACGCCAAAAATGCAGAAACCAAAATGAGCAAAGGCTTGTTTCGGAACAAAACAGACAACGTCTTTTTCATTCCTTGTTTTTTCTTTTTTCAGGCTGAATCCGTTCCCGCACGGTAAAGAAGCTGAACAGATTCAATGCGATGCTCACCGCCGCATAGATAAGCGCCGTCATCTGAAATCCAAACGCCTGATCTTTCCCGCCGATGGCGTCCGCAAGCGGTGTCGCACAAGAGATCGACAATAGAATTCCGATATAAACCAAAATCATCCGGGTCGTCGTCAGAACCGTCCGTTCCTCCACGGAATTCGTCATCCGACCCGTTAAGCTGTTGACCGGAATCGTCTGCATGCTGAAGGACATCCCAAGCAGAATATAAGTGATGTACGCATAAACCATGTTCCCCGTTTCGCCGAAATGAGGAGTCGTAAAGCATAAGAACGTAAATAACGCAAAAGGAAACGCCACCCACAAAAGATACGGCCTTGCCTTTCCCCATCTTGTATTCGTCTTGTCTAGAATCACGCCCATAATCGGGTCAAAAACAGCGTCCAGCACCCTTACGATAAGAAACAAAGCTGCGATGACCGCAGGCTTAATGCCGCCGACATCTGTATAGTAGAATAATAAGTATGCGTTTACAAACTGAAAGATAATATTGTACGACATATCGCCGAATCCATAGCCGATCCGTTCCATCCAGGACAGGCCGCGATGTTTCGTCTTTACTGCCGCTGCTTTTTCTGTTTCAATCATCATTTCCCACCCCAAGAATCCGTTTTCATTTTTGATAAGCAAGAGGGAGAATGCAAAGATCCTCCCCGTTCACTCAGCGATTTGGATACACCATCACTTTTAAGCATTCATGTTTGTATTGAAAGGCGCGTTCCATCGCCTCTTGCGTCTTCTCCAGCGGATATTGGTCCGTTACAAGATGCTGCGTGTCCACTATACCGGAAGCGAGAAATTCAATTCCCTTCGGATACGTATTCGCATAACGGAAGATTCCGTATATATCAATCTCGTTATCTGCAATAAACGGCACATTGAGCGGAATCTCGTTCTGAGAAGGTAAACCGACAATCGCCAGTTTTCCGCCCCGGCGCACGGAAGCCAGTGCGGATTGCAATGCCGCCGGATTCCCCGCTGTTTCCCAGGCAGCATCAACGCCTCTGCCATTCGTGATCGTTTTGATTTCTTCACCGGCATCCTGTTCCCGGACATTGATGACATGCGTCGCGCCCATTTTTTTCGCGGCATCTAACCGCAGCGGCTCCAAGTCGGTCACAATAATTGTGCCTGCCCCGTATGCTTTCGCTGCCGCAACGGCCATCAGTCCCACAGGACCCATGCCCATGATCGCAATCGTTGAACCGGGCTGAAGCTTCGTTCTCGCGGCCGCATGAATGCCGACAGAAAACGGTTCGATCAAAGCCGCATCTTCATAGGAAAGTGAATCCGGAATCGAAAAAACAAAGTCCTGACGCATTTTGATATATTGGACAAACGCGCCGTCAACCGGCGGTGTCGCCAAAAACTGTACATCCGGGCAAAGATTATATCGCCCTTCTTTGCACGCTTCACAGCGCCCGCATGTGACACCGGGTTCGACGGCGACACGGTCTCCTATTTTAAATTGATCGACAGACGATCCGACGGCGGCAATTTCTCCAGCGCATTCATGACCGAGGATAAATGGTTTTTCCACTACATAATTGCCTATTCTGCCATTTGTATAGTAATGCAGATCAGATCCGCAAATTCCGACAGCCATCACCTTAATCAACACTTCATCATGATTGATGTCAGGCACGGGCAATATTTCGATTTTGATTTCTCTCGTGTTGTGCATAACCGCCGCTTTCATGTTTTGAGGCACTGTGTGAGTCATTTGGCAAAATCCTTTCTCTGCTTTGAAATGTAAGTGCATACATTTTTGTTTTCTCTATTACTGCCCCTATTTTATCTGCTTTTCCACACGTTCAACAGCCTTTCCTGCTGTATAAAAGGACAGCGGCACTGTACTTTTTATTTTTTCATATACAAAAAACACTGAATTGATAAAATAGTACTAATAGGAGGTGCAGGCTAATGGCTGAACTAGAAAACCGGACACAATTTGCAGAACTGCTGGCACCTGCCGTCAAATCGCTGAAACATCATCCTGATTATAAAGTCAGAAGGAAAAAGAACGAAAAAACAGGACAGTCTTATATAGATCAAATCGCACTCCGATTAGGCGTTTCCTCTAACACGATCAAAAGCTGGATCGGACAGATGGGCGCAAACTACATTCCCGGACGAATTGACGACGGAAAGCTGTTCGGCATGATCTGGATCATTATCGAAAAGACTGACATGGATCCCGAATGGCTGACCGGCCTTCTGGAAACCACCACCATTCCTGTCATCACACCCGCATTGCCCGTTTGGACGGCGTCTTGTCTAAAAAAAGCAAAAATACGCCGCAAAGACGGATCATTTGGAGCGCCGACTGATGAAGATGTTGAAAAAGCAGTGAAGCGGCTGTTTCATGACAGACCCGGCCATGAAACGAATGCGCTTACAGAACAGCTCGTCACGCATAACTTACCGTCACGCCGGACCGGGAACTTTATCGGACGCGGCTTTGATATGGAAGCGATCCGGCAATGGATGCTGTCTCCCTCACCGGTCTGTTTAATCACAGGCTGGGCCGGCATGGGAAAAACAACGATCGCTCTTGAAGCAGCCTACCTTTGTGCCGGCGGTTCACCAGATTGGCCGGCATTCAACAGCATCATCTGGATCAGCGCTGACTGGAAAGGATTGAGCTTCAGCGATTTTTTAAACACGATCGCCTATCAGCTTGGACGCGCAGAACAAATCGACAAATCTATCAACGAAAAACGCTTCGTCGTCCGCAATGCATTAGCCGCTCATTCAAATGAAAAACCCGTGCTGCTGATCGTTGACAGCATTGATACAGCGGAACGTGACATTCACGAATTTATCATCGGCCTTCCGCAAGGCGTAAAAGTCCTCCTTACGGCACGGGAAAACGTAAAACAGACTTACCGGGACGGCCTCGGGGAACTGGCGGCCATCCAGCTGAGCGGCCTTGAACAAACGGATGCCCTTGAATTTTTTCAGCAAGAAGTGCACCGCTGTCTGCAAACATGCAACCTCCCGCATAAACGGGAAAAGCTGGAGCAGCTGCTGCGGCTATCGCCTGACCTTAAGAATGAATTCATCTCGGCAGCCGCCGGCAACCCGAAGGCCATGGCACTGAGCATTGCATACATGTCAGACGACGACATCCCCGCTCCCCAGCTCATTCAAGAACTTAAACAAGCGGGCTACTCATTATTGGAATTGTTTGAGGTTCTCTTTGGCCGCACATGGGACAGATGTCATGAAGACACACGGAAACTATGGCAGACGCTTTGCTTTTTCGCTAAGCCCCCTGATGAAAAAAGCTTGGCTCAAGCGGCCGGATTAGACGTCCGGCGGTTTCATTACGCCATTGAGCAAATGAGGTCATATGCTTTAATACAGCCGGAACGAAGCGAAGGAAGAATTCAATACGCAGCCCATCAAACCGTTGTCGCTTACGGAGAACAGCACTTATCCGAAAATCACGAATTTGAAAAAGGAGCCCGCAGCCGCTGGGCGCATTATTATATCGATTATGCGGAAACCCATATAAAGCGGGAACAGCCCAATTCTGTCTATTGGAGCTATCTGCTGGGACGGAATTTAGAGCAAATGAAAAAGGAATGGCCGAACATCCTAAAGGTCATCGAATGGTCGAGTGAAACCGGACAACATGACATCCTGATCAAACTCATCATCCGCATCAGCCATTTTCTAAGCAGAATCAACCTGCCCCTGCGAATCGAATACGGATTAAAAGCCGCCGATGCCGCCCGTCAATCAGGCGAACACACGCGGGAAGCTTACTTTCGGATCGACACGGCAGGCTGGGCGCTGATGGAAGTTAATGATGCGGACGAAGCCCTCAGGCAAATAGAAGCCGGCCTGAAGATACTCGAACAATCAGGCGCGCCGGATCACGACGACTTGAAAGTATGGGGAATCGCCCTGCAATCGAGGCTGCTGTTAAAAACCGGAGAACCGGACAAAGCGGCAGCAATGCTGGATGGCATCAAAGATCAGCCCGTCTCCCCCATTATCCGGCACAGGGTTCTTCTGGTCCGCGGCGACCTGAGTTTCGCCCGCTCTCACTACGAAGAAGCCATCACATTATACGAAGCGGCAAACACAACCAGCGCCGCATACGGCGGCGAAAAAACAATAGAAGCCTATTTCAACCTGGGCATGGCTTACGTCAAGTGTGATCAGCTCGAAAAAGCGGAAAAAGCCTTTGAACAAATGCTCTATGACAAACACAACGCCAATCAGGTTGAACTGATCTACTATTATTACGGAATGGCACAGCTGTTGTATCGTAAAGGAGAAAATACGAAAGCGATGGAATCGAATCAGAAGGCCATTCGTCTGATTGATTCGTGGGAGCCTGGGATTGGGATTCGGGGTGAGGTAGAGCAGTTTAAAATAGTAATCGAAAATAATTAAATCTCATAATATTACTAGAATATCCGTAAAATTAGACCCCTTTAAAAGGCCTTATCAGTCAGTAAACCGATAAGGCCCTTTTATAATATATTTTTCTTGATCAGATATTTCACTTTACAATTTATTCATATGAATGATTTATAATACAAAAATTTAGTCTTTCTATAATAATAAAGATTATATATCTCTATCCAATTTATAAACCTCTTTAAAGAATTCTCTCACTTCCTCTTTATATTCTTCTGGGCAATCCTCATCAATACGTTTGCTCAATCCATCAATGAATTCATTCTCTTTAACAATCTTTTTGCTTAATAAAGTATTCAACATTGTATTGAACCTTATATCACTTACTATAATATTGAAATCATTCTTGATAGCAGCTTCTTCAACAATTTCTCCATCTTTAGTTTCGTTTGCAGTAGAGTAAAAATAATTTATGGTGAACATGCTAATACAAGTTCCAAGTAATGATACTGCATAAAAAATTGTGAAGAAAAGTCCATAAAATAATATAAATGAAAGTACAAGGAAGACTGACATATTAAATTGAATGTTAATACCAATAATAAAATAACAACAGACACAACTTACAATTAAGATGCCGATAATAAATCCAATATAAAAAAACTAAATAAGATGGATAACAGCTTTTTAAAATTGTTTTCAAGTACCATCTGATGAGTAACTTTATACCCTATCGTTCCAGAGATTATTGCCAATCCACTCACCACAAAGCCTAACATTGTTAGTAATCCTGCAATGGCATATAAAATCATATTCTGGATTGTAGAAATAATATAATCTATATTATTGTCAATATTTGAGTTGATAAACTTATAACATATTATCACTAATATTATTGAACAAATAATTGAGAAATATCCTTCAAACTTTTTAAAATTAAATATATGTTTAGGTTTTCCTAATTCTTTATACAAAGCCCTAAAAGTAAAGCTTTTAGGTAAATCATTAGTATCCATTTCATCACCCTAACATATAAATATTATCTATAATTATTTTCCTTAAAATATTCTTAATCTTCAACTTCATTTTTTCAGATTATCGATTGTTCGCTTAGCTAATAATGCATCAATACCTCTCTTCACGTATACAATGAAGCCTTCTAAATTTTCCTTTGTGCTATCTGGAATTGTTGTTTGGTATGGAGAATTTTCATCAGAATCGTAAACTAGACTGGTGCCATCTTTTGATTCTCCATCTACCTCTAATTTACTGTATCCAAATACACTATAGGCCTCATTAAGCTCTAATGTTTCCTTTACTTCTGAGGAATTTAAATCTATACCTTTTTCATTCCTCTTATGGCTTTCAAGAATTCGTGTTTCTCTTGTTATATTTGCATGTTTCATTCCTTGCAATTTCGGCTCTAAAAGAGCCCTTATTTCTTCTTCATTTACATTAGGAGGAATTATAGTCGATTTTATTCTATTTACTTTATGTAACATTTTCATCCGATCCTTTATCGAGAATGGATCTTTAATTAACATTACCTTAAATCCAATTTTATCCACGTAAATATCTAATAAATTTTCAAAAGCCTCCATAAACTGATTATAACCTAACTTTTGTCGAGAATAAAAAGTTATAATCTCTGTCTCTAAATCAAAGTAGAATAGAGTACTAATGGAATTATTCTTATGAACTACTTTTTTGGAAGTCCGTGAAACGCTATCAAATTCTTCTCCAAACGTAGGCGTCCTTTTAACAAGTCGACCAGTAATATATTTTTCATTGTTGTTCTCTACTTTATTTAACTCTGAAAAGTTGTATGTTTCTTCCCGTTCTATTGTTTTTGTTTCACCCTGATCATCAGGGAACGTATTAACTTCCTTTTTATTGTATTCTCTTTTATCATCAAGTTGATCAAAAATCAATTTCATTATATCTGGTATAGTGATTTTTTTTTCATAAACATCAAAAATGTTAGAATTTATATTTACTTTTGCATAATAAAGTTTAGCCATATTTCCCTCCGTGAATCATCTACTAAATCTATAGTCATTATATCATGTTTTTAAGGAAATATTTATAAATTAGAATATAAAAAGGGGCTTGCACACTTTAATGAAAGTTGTATTGACTAATGACACTACAATTAGCATATAGAAGCCACAAAAAAGAGAAAAGGTATTAAGGTTAATTCATTATGCTTTAATTTTTCGAAATAACATGAAAAAAAGACAGGGAAGCTTTTATGAAATTTAAAAAGAGGCTTCCCAAAAGTTCAAAGAACTCATGGAAAACCTCTAATTTAGACCCTTATTCAAGAAAATGTTACTCTTTTGTTACTCTTCGGTTATTTTCAAAGTAGATAAGAGTCTAGAAACCCCATTTTTACTGGGTTTCTGGGGCAATGTTTACATCATTCCACCCATACCGCCCATGCCGCCCATGTCAGGCATTCCTGCGCCGCCGGCGTTTTCTTCCGGTTTGTCAGCGACAACGGCTTCAGTTGTTAAGAGCATTGCTGCTACAGAAGCTGCGTTTTGCAGGGCTGAACGTGTAACTTTTGTCGGGTCAACGATACCTTTTTCGATCATGTTTACCCATTCGCCGGTTGCAGCGTTGAAGCCTACGCCGATTTTTCGTTTTTCAGGCGCTCAACGATGACAGATCCTTCAAGACCTGCATTGTGTGCGATTTGACGGATCGGCTCTTCAAGCGCGCGAAGCACGATGTTGATACCTGTTTGCGCATCGCCTTCAGCTTCCACTGCAGCGACTTTGTTGTATACGTTGACAAGCGCTGTACCACCGCCGGATACGATGCCTTCTTCAACAGCTGCGCGAGTTGAGTTGAGGGCGTCTTCGATGCGAAGTTTACGCTCTTTCAGCTCAGTTTCAGTCGCAGCGCCGACTTTGATGACAGCTACGCCGCCGGCAAGTTTCGCAAGACGCTCTTGTAATTTTTCTCTGTCGAATTCAGAGGTTGTTTCTTCCACTTGAGCGCGGATTTGGTTGACGCGTGCAGCGATTTTTTCAGTGTCGCCGGCGCCTTCTACGATTGTTGTGTTTTCTTTCGTTACCACAACTTTAGAAGCGCGTCCCAATTGTCCGATTTCAGTAGATTTCAGGTCAAGGCCTAAGTCTTCTGTGATTACTTCTCCGCCTGTAAGAACAGAGATGTCTTCAAGCATTGCTTTACGGCGGTCACCGAAGCCAGGAGCTTTAACGGCAACAGCGTTGAATGTGCCGCGAAGTTTGTTGACAACGAGTGTAGCAAGAGCTTCACCTTCAACATCTTCAGCGATCAGAAGCAACGGTTTGCCTTGCTGTACAACTTGCTCAAGCACAGGAAGGATTTCTTGAATGTTTGTGATTTTTTGTCTGTGATTAAGATGTAAGGATTGTCAAGAACCGCTTCCATCTTATCAGAGTCAGTTACCATGTAAGGAGACGCATATCCGCGGTCGAATTGCATACCTTCCACAACTTCAAGCTCAGTTGTGAAGCCTTTAGACTCTTCGATTGTGATGACGCCGTCGTTTCCTACGCGCTCCATTGCTTCAGCGATAAGGCTTCCGACTTCCTCATCAGCAGCAGAGATCGCAGCAACCTGAGCGATAGACTCTTTGCCTTCGATCGGCTTAGAAATTTCTTTTAAGTTTTCAATTGCAACAGTTACGGCTTGTTCCATACCTTTACGTACGCCGACAGGGTTAGCCCCCGCAGTTACGTTTTTCAGGCCTTCACGGATCATAGCCTGCGCAAGAACTGTTGCAGTTGTTGTACCGTCACCGGCAACGTCGTTTGTTTTGCTGGCTACTTCAGCTACAAGCTTCGCACCCATGTTTTCAAACGCGTCTTCAAGTTCAATTTCTTTTGCGATTGTTACACCGTCATTAGTAATTAACGGAGAACCGAATTTTTTCTCCAGAACCACGTTGCGTCCTTTTGGCCCTAAAGTTACTTTTACAGCGTCAGCAAGCGCATCGACACCGCGAAGCATAGCGCGGCGTGCTTCTTCACTAAACTTAATATCTTTTGCCATGTTAACGAAACCTCCTCGAATTTTTAAAAATATTTATTTGCTTAGCCGATTACAGCTAAAATGTCGCTTTCACGTAAGATTAAGTATTCAGCACCTTCGTATTTCACTTCAGTACCGGCGTATTTTGAGAAGATAATGCGGTCGCCCTCTTTTACTTCTAAAGCAACGCGCTCTCCGCTTTCCAACACGCGACCTGAACCGGCTGCCACGATTTTGCCTTCTTGCGGCTTTTCTTTTGCAGAATCCGGTAATACGATTCCGCTGGCAGTTTTTTCTTCAGATTCTACGAGTTCAATGACAACGCGATCACCTAATGGCTTTAACAATGTAATAACCTCCTCAATAGTATGAATATGTAATTTTAGCACTCAGCTCTAAAGAGTGCTAACACAGTTATTATAATAAAGAATCTCACTTCCAATTTCAAGTCATAAGAATAAAAAATTTTCACGCTTACATGATTCTCTCTCACACTGATTTTCTCCTTTTTTCACGTCAAGTTCACTTGTGTTACAATAAGAACAAATAAGTTGATTTTATAGGATAAAGGAGTACATATCATTTGAGAAAACAGTATTGGTATATCATTTTGACATATGTTATCATGCAGCTTTCCGCCTTGATCGGCATTCCTTTAATGTACAAATTCGGCTATGCGGGCGGGCACCCTACGAATGCGAATCTCACCATGGCTCAGGGGATTTATTCCGTCGTAAGCTTTTTTATCTGCCTGATTATCGTTCTCTTGATTTTGAGAACCGCGCCGAAACAGACATTAAGAAACGGGAAGAAAGCATCCGCCGGCATGTCCGTTCTCTGGGCGGTCGCGGGAATATGGCTCGCTTTATTTTCTCAGGGAATCGCCGGGATGATTGAGCAGTATGTCTTTCATGTGGGCAGCGGTTCCGAAAACACGAAAGCCATTCTCAACATTATTAAAGCCATGCCGCTCATGATTATCGTTTCTTCTATCGTCGGGCCGATTCTTGAAGAAATCATTTTCCGGAAGATCATCTTCGGTGTATTATATGAAAAAACGAATTTCTTTATCGCCGGACTGATCAGTTCCGTCATCTTCGGCATTGTGCATCAAGACCTCACGCACCTGCTGCTGTATACGGCCATGGGCTTTACCTTTGCGTTCTTGTATGTGCAGACGAAACGGATTATTGTGCCGATATTCGCCCATGTCATGATGAATACCATTGTCGTGGTCATGCAGCTCGGCCCCGCCCAAAAATATATTGAACAGCATAGTGAGCAAATGCAATTAATTATTGGAGGATTGTTTGTATGAGGAACCCAATGACTTGGGGCTTGATTTATTTCGCAGTCGGCTGTATCTTTACGTATTTGGCCGCAAGCTCTCCGGGAAGCATGTGGTCTTTTTATTCCATACTGCTGATGGTTTTCGCCGCTTATAATATCAGCATCTCGTTTAAAATGTTCGCCTTCTCATTTAAAGTGAAGAAAAATCAAAAATAATAAAAGAAAAGCCATTTCTCATCATTGAGAAATGGCTTTTTTTATGCTGATACGTCCTGGTCAGATTCACTGCCGGTCTGCCTTTTCCGATACGCCGCTTTTGAAATCAGGATACTGATCTCGTATAAAATGCAAAGCGGAATGGTAATCATCAAGTGAGACAGCAGCTCAGGCGGCGCAATCATCGCGGCGATCACGAGCAGCACAAAATATGCGTACTTCCTGATCTTCGATAAAAACATCGGCGTGATAACACCGAGTCTCGTTAAAAACATGATCAGCACCGGCATCTGAAACAGCAGCCCGAACGGAATCGTCAGCTGCAGCAGAAAATGAAAGTATTCGGTGATCCCGATCACCTGGTTGACATCCAGGTCATTCGAGACCCGCTTCATAAAATCAACGACCAGCGGAAATAAAATATAATAAGAAAACGACACACCGCCGACAAACAGCACGATCGAAATCGGAATATAGCTGAGTGTTACTTTGCGCTCCTTCTCATACAGACCCGGGCTGACAAACGCCCAAATCTGATAGAGAATAATCGGCGAAGTCAAAATGATGCCGATGATAAACGCGAACTGCAAAAAGATAAACAGCGGATCCGTCAGGTTAAAAGCATTAAGGGTGAGCTCTTTTACTTCATCGGCTTTTTGAAGATACACAATGATAGGTTTTGCCAGAAAAAAGCCGGCAATAAAGAAAACCGTAAAGGATAACGCCACAATCAGCAATCGTTTCCGAAGTTCGGCAATATGCTCCACAAGCGTCATTTGATTCACTCTCATACGCGTCATCCTATCTTACTGTTCTTCTTTCTTTTTTCCTCTTCTTCACCGGCTAATCCCTTAGTAGCGTTCTTAAATTCACGAAGCGTGTCCCCCGCCGCTTTTCCTAATTCGGGAAGCTTCTTCGGACCGAAAATAATCACCGCCACCACACCGATAACCGCCAGGCTTCCAGGACCGATCATGTGCAGCTCCTCCTTTCGCTATTCAATTTCTTCCAAAACAGAATAATGCTTTAAGAAATAAACCAATGATTGAAGCTCTACAGCTAAATCTATATGATGAATTCGAATGTGATCCGGCACATTCAAACGGGCCGGCGTAAAGTTAAGGATTCCCTTGATTCCGAGCGCCACGAGCCGGTCGGTGATTGACTGGGCGGCAACCGCCGGAACGGTAAGAATCGCCACGGGTTCATCCTTTATGTGAAGCTCTAAATCATTAAGATCAAAGACAGGCACACCGCCTACCTCAGTTCCTATTTTACTCTGATTCACATCAAAAGCCATAGATATTTTTGTGTTATTATTTTTTGTGAAATTATAGTGAAGAAACGCCGTCCCTAAATTCCCGACACCAATCAAAATGACGTTCGTCGTTTCATCCTGATCCAGTGTTTTTCTGAAAAATGACAGCAGGTAATCCACATTATAGCCGTATCCTTTTTTGCCGAGCGCCCCGAAATAGGAAAAATCCCGGCGGATCGTGGCCGAATCGACTTTTACCGCATCGCTCAGTTCAGCCGATGAAACGCGCTGCTTTCCTGACGCGTGTAAATTCTTTAAAAAGCGATAATAAAGCGGCAGCCGTTTTGCCGTCGCCTGTGGAATTTTTGATTGATCCTTGTTCATGATTGGTCCTCCACTTTATACTCAGATGCATCTCTTTTAAAATCACCGTTTTTGCCTCCTGTTTTTTCCATGAGGCAGGTCGGGCCGATGACCATTCCTTTATCCAGCGCCTTGCACATGTCATACACGGTCAAAGCGCAGACTGAAGCGGAAGTTAGCGCTTCCATTTCCACACCTGTACTCCCTTTCGTTTTTACGCTTGCCTGTATATGAAGAACGGCTTCGGAATCCTTTTCCTCCCAGCCGAATGAAATGTCGACGCTGCTTAAAGAAAGCGGGTGGCACATCGGGATAATCGCTGACGTCTGCTTTGCGGCCATAATTCCCGCCACCTGTGCGACAGCCAGCACGTCTCCTTTTCCGATCTCGCGGTTTTTGATTCTGCTGTACACGTCATGCTTCATGTGTACGCTGGATATCGCAGCGGCAGTACGGACTGTTGAAGATTTATCGCTTATATCCACCATGCGGGCACGGCCTTCTTCATTAAAATGAGAAAATCCATTCATATTTAAACTCTCCTTACTTCTGATCATACACTATTTTCTCCCTGATGTCTTATCCTATAATGTTCCAATTCTGATGTATTGTTTGCTGACAGCAGGTTGATAAGCTACACTTAACTTATTATAACAGAGGTGAAATAATATGATGATCTTACAAATTAATCAGCTATCCAAATCTTTTGGCGCTGATCCTATTTTAAACAATATAAAGCTTGAAGTCAGATCTCGGGATCGCATCGCCATAGTAGGCAGAAACGGAGCCGGCAAATCAACTCTCCTTAAAATTATCGCAGGTCACCTTTCATATGAAAAGGGTGAATTAATCAAACCGAAAGAATTAACGATGGGATATCTTGCCCAGCACACTGGCTTGGAATCCCAGCTTACCATAAAAGAAGAACTGCTGAGCGTTTTTGATTTCCTGAAAGCAATGGAAAAAGAGATGCGCTCTATTGAAGAAAAGATGGCCACGGCCGCCTCGGCGGAGCTTGAGACGCTGATGAAAACCTATGACAGGCTTCAGCAGGATTTCAAGGATAAAGGCGGCTATCAATATGAAGCGGACGTCCGATCTATCCTTCACGGACTCGGCTTCGGAAAATTTGACGATTCCGTGAAAGTGCAAAGCCTGAGCGGCGGCCAGAAAACAAGGCTTGCGCTCGGAAAACTGCTGCTGACCCAGCCTGATCTGCTTATTCTGGATGAACCGACGAACCATCTCGACATCGATACGCTTACATGGCTTGAGCATTATTTACAGGGATATTCAGGCGCAATCCTGATCGTTTCCCACGACAGATACTTTCTTGATAAAGTCGTCAGCCAAGTGTACGAGGTCTCACGGACAGAAAGCAAAAAATACCTCGGCAACTACAGCGCCTATTTAGAACAAAAAGCCGAGCAGTATGAGAAAGACCTGAAGCTGTACGAAAAACAGCAGGACGAAATCGCCAAGCTTCAAGATTTTGTCGACCGCAATCTGGCCAGAGCTTCTACAACGAAAAGAGCCCAAAGCAGACGAAAACAGCTGGAACGGATGGACGTCATGGCAAAGCCGCTCGGGGATGAAAAATCAGCCGCCTTCCGTTTTGACATTACAAAACAGAGCGGAAACGACGTCCTGCGCGTACAGGATGTTTCCATCAGCTATGACGGCCAGCCGCCGCTCTTGAAAAGCCTGACCTTCGGCATTACAAGAGGCGAAAGCGCCGCCCTCGTCGGACCGAACGGAATCGGCAAATCAACCTTGCTGAAAACGATTATGAATACAATCAGTCCGGAATCCGGGTCGATCACGTACGGTTCCAACGTCACAATCGGCTATTACGATCAGGAGCAGGCTGAACTGACATCGTCCAAACGCGTGCTGGACGAGCTGTGGGATGAATATCCGGACATGCCGGAAAAAGAGATCAGAACATGCCTCGGCAACTTTCTGTTCAGCGGAGACGATGTCCTGAAACCGGTCCGTTCGTTAAGCGGCGGGGAGAAAGCAAGAGTCGCGCTTGCCAAGCTGATGCTTCAAAAAGCAAACTTTCTCATCCTTGATGAACCGACAAACCACCTTGACCTGGACAGTAAAGAGGTGCTGGAAAACGCCCTGATCGACTACCCGGGCACTCTGTTATTTGTATCGCATGACCGCTACTTTATTAACAGGATCGCCACAAGAGTGTTGGAGCTGTCACCTGATCATGCAGAAGAATATTTAGGAGACTATGACTATTACACTGAGAAAAAAGCACAGCAGCTGGAACTGGAAGAAATGAAACGGCAGGAAAAAGAGCAGGCTCAGCCTGCCGGCAAGGTCAAACAGGATACGAAAAGAACTTACGAGGAAGAAAAAGAATGGAAGAAGAAAGAACGGCAGCGCCTGAGACGCATTGAGGAAATCGAAGCGGCCGTCTCATCCGCCGAAGAGAAAATCAGTGCCAATGAGGAGCTGCTGTGCGATCCTGACGTGTATCAGGATCATGAAAAGGTACAGACCATTCACGCGGAGAATGAAGCCCTGAATCAAGAGCTCGAAAACTTATTAGCAGAATGGGAGGAACTCTCCTCAGAAGAATAGAAAAAGTCAAGCACCTCTTTAAGGGGTGCTTTTTTATCCACAGCTATCCTCCTTGTCAGCCATTTAAGTAAGCGTTTTATACACACTATCCACAAAATTTTCTGACTTTATCCACTTTACTAACAACTTTCAGTCCCTTATCCAGACTGGATTTCTGAATATATTCACAATCCTGTGGATATGTTAGAATTATCTGTTAATAAGTAAAAACAGCCTCACGTTTTACAACGTGAGACGATCAAAGGATGTTAATTCCAAACCGGGCTGTCCGTTCATATCATATGAGCCCCGGATCCCCTTTTCAAAAGCAACGGTTCCGGCAGCCGCAATCATCGCTGCATTGTCCGTGCATAAAGAAAGCGGCGGGATGATAAGCTCGGGATCTCCCGAATGGCTGAATTCCTGCTGCAGTGCGGCTCTCAGCCCTTTGTTAGCGGCTACGCCCCCTGCAAGCAGCACTTGTTTAACCCCGTATTCTTTCGCGGCCTTAGAGGTTTTTGCCGTCAGTACATCAATGACACTCTGCTGAAAGCTTGCGGCAAGATCCTCCGGAGGAATCACCTCATTTTTTTGCGAGGCGTTATGAAGCGTGTTAATCACGGCTGATTTCAGGCCGCTGAAGCTGAAATTGTAAGACCCTTCTTCCAGCCACGCACGCGGAAGCGGAATGGAATCCGTTCCCGCAGCAGCCAGCTTATCAATCTGCGGCCCTCCCGGATAAGGAAGCCCCATCGTTCTTGCCACTTTGTCGTAAGCTTCGCCTGCGGCATCATCCAGCGTTTCACCGATAACCTCGAATGAACCGTGCTCTTTCATATAAACCAATTCCGTATGTCCGCCTGACACAACCAAAGCAATCGCCGGGAACTGAAGCTCTCCTATCAGCCTGTTTGCATAAATATGACCCGCAATGTGATGGACGCCGACTAACGGTATTTGATGGGCAAAACTTAACGCCTTTGCCGCATTGACTCCGATTAACAGGGCTCCGACAAGTCCGGGTCCTTCCGTTACAGCAATCGCATCAAGATCATCAAAGCCCATCTCCGCTTTTGAAAGAGCTTCCTCAATCACAAGGGTAATCTGCTCCACATGATGTCTGGACGCTATTTCAGGCACGACTCCGCCGAAACGTTTATGGCTTTCAATTTGAGAAGCGACAACGTTTGAAATGATGTCTTTTCCGTTTTTCACGACTGAGGCCGCAGTTTCATCACAGCTTGTTTCGATTCCTAATACATAAATATCTTGTTTTTCACTCATGTAATGTCACCCACATTAATAACGCGTCTTCCCCGTTATCTGTATAGTATTGTTTTCTGATTCCTCCGGCCTGAAGACCGAATTTCTTATATAAGGATTGGGCGGGATGATTTGAGACCCTGACTTCGAGAGAGAGCCTTCTTGCCTTTTTTTCTCTGCACAATTCTATCGCAGAGCGAAACAGCGCTTCTCCCAACGATTGGCCCCGATATTCCGGCTTAATGGCTATGTTCGTAATCTGCGCGTCATCTATAATAATCCAGATTCCGCAATACCCCGCCAGACAGCCGTCCTTTTCAATGACAAGGTAGTGGGCATACGGATTTTCCAAAAGCTCATGATAAAATGAATCCTTCGTCCACGGAGAAGTAAAGGATGCTGTTTCAATTTCATAAATTTGATCAATATCTTCCGGCCGCATGCTTCGAATCGCCGTTTTCGTTTTCATCCCTATCACCCTATTTTTGAGATTCCATCCATTTCGCTTCAGCCTCTGCCAGACGCAAATAATCCGGAACAAGGCTGTGGACATCCGTTTCTTCTTTTTCCAAGCCTAAAAACGCCAGCTCTGACGGCCGCGGATTATGCTGTGCAGCCGTTCCTATCACTGCTTGAGATGTCATTTCATGCAGAATGGTTTCTTCATGAATGGCTGTATCGTGTCCTAAAAATAAAACCGGAGACGCTTTTTCTTTCAGCATGCCGAGCCAATCAGTCAAAAGGACATTCTGATCAGGAAGAACGGATTGTAATCGGCCGTCCTGATATTCATAAAGTCCCGTATATACCTGTCCGCGCCGGGCATCAAATAACGGGCAGATCAGTCCTTGAAAGTGCCGTCCGTTAGCCGCCAGCACCTCCAGGCTCGAGACAGCGGAAACCGGAAGCTTCAGCGACCATGCCAATGTTTTTGCCAGCGTCACACCGATTCTGACACCTGTGTACGATCCAGGTCCTTTCGCCACCGCTATTTTCGTAAGGTCCTGCGGTGTTAGGCCGCAATCCTTCAGCAATGAATTGACAGCAGGCATCGCCCGCACGGAATGATTCTTTTTAAATATGTAATATACTCCGCCATCACCGTTTTGTCACGAACGAGCGCGGCACCCAGCGTGTAATTTGACGTATCAATTGCCAGTATTGTCATGTTTATTTATCTCCTCACAAAGCGTTTCATACCGTATTCCGAAAGCCGTAAAGGTAATGTCCCTTGCCTCATCACCGGCTCTCTTGATGACGATCTGCAGCCGTTCAGCAGGCAGCTGATCCTGAATTAAATGAGCCCATTCAATTAAACAGACGCCTTGTCCCTCAAAATATTCTTCAAGCCCTAAGTCTTCGCTTTCATCCTCCATACGATACACATCCATATGATATAGAGGAATCGAACCGTCATGGTATTCTTTTATAATTGTAAAAGTCGGGCTGTTTACCACTCTCGTGATTCCCAGTCCTTCGGCAAAACCCTTTGTAAAAGTCGTTTTTCCCGCGCCTAAGTCGCCTTCCAGTGTCAAAATGTCTCCCGGCTTTGCCAAAGAAGCGGCAAGCTTGGCTACGGCTTTCGTTTCTTCGGGGTTTTTCGTTCTCCATTGTAATGTCTTCAAAGTGAGTCACCCGTCTTATTTAAAATGATTGTATCCTTTTTTCTCAAGGACGATTTGTCTCTGATCATTGGCTGTCAAAAGAACACATGCTTCCTTCCGTTCAGATACCGCTCCTATCTTCGCAATCGGAATGCCCGATTGAGTGCAGTAATCAAGCAGAGAAATCCACTCTTGCTGAGAAACCGTTCCAACCAATTCAAAATCTTCACCGCCGAATAACACCCATTTCTTCCACTCGGAATCTGCCTCAGGCAAATCCGGATGCACCGGCAGAAGTTGTTCTTCAATTTCTATCGTAACTGAACTTGCCGCAGCTATTTCATGCAGCTCACTGGCCAATCCGTCACTGATATCATTCAGAGCCGCGCGCTGAAGCTGAGAGCAGAAGCGGCCGACTTGAACTCTCGGAACGGGCCGTTTATGTTTTCGGATAAAATAATCACTCGTGTGAAAAGCAGAAGGAAGTGTTTCTCCCAACAAAAGAGACAGTCCTGCTGCGGACGAGCCGATATCCCCCGTAACAAACACAACATCTCCGGGTCTTGCCGAGCTTCGCAGACAAGCGCAATCCTTCTCAACTTCACCGATGACAGTAACGGTAATTACGGCTTGACCGGAAGCGGAGACGGTATCTCCCCCGATCAAATCCATTTGGTATAGTTTCGCCAGTTCCGCCATCCCTTCATACATTGCCTGGACGTCAGCTTTCTGCCAGCAAGAAGGAACCGCTAGAGACACCAAATAAAACTTCGGAATGCCTCCCATCGCCGCAACGTCACTAATGTTAACAGCAAGCGCCTTATAACCGATATCATGAGGAGAGGAATACTCTAATTTAAAATGGACATTCTCCACCATTGTATCAAGGCAGACAATTTGCTGCATATGGGGTGACGCTGTATAAACCGCACCATCATCACCGATCCCTACATCGACGGAAGGATGATAATGCGAATGCGGCGTAATACTGTGAATCAACTCAAACTCATCCATATATCTCCCGTCTCCCTTTCTGACGCTCTTGTGAAATACAGCTCTTTCTAGTGTATCGGATTATGTTTCAATATCCAAGACTTTAACGATATAAAAGAAAGCTTGGTTAGATACCAAGCTGCCAGCATTTAAAAGAAAACACAAAAAAACGAAAACATGATCGTTTCGTTTACAATAAAAATGGCGGTCCGGACGGGACTCGAACCCGCGACCTCCTGCGTGACAGGCAGGCATTCTAACCAACTGAACTACCGGACCATTTAATTTTTGGTTGCGGGGGCAGGATTTGAACCTGCGACCTTCGGGTTATGAGCCCGACGAGCTACCGAACTGCTCCACCCCGCGATGATAAAATTTTAGAAAA
>NZ_ANAT01000046.1:0-9664 GCF_000411595.1 Paenibacillus lentimorbus NRRL B-30488
TTACAAAGCGCCGGAAACGGAGATGGAGACGCTGCTTTCCGACATTTGGCAGGAAGTGCTCGGTCTTGATCAGATCGGCGTAAGCGATAATTTCTTCACGCTCGGCGGCGACTCGATCAAAGGCATCCAAATGGCGAGCCGTCTGAACCAGCACGGGTATAAATTGGAGATGAAAGATCTCTTCCAGCATCCGACCATCGAAGAGCTCGTCTCTTATGTGGAGCGGACGGAAGGCAAGCAGGCCGATCAGGGACCTGTCGAAGGCGAAGCGGACTTAACGCCGATCCAGCGCTGGTTCTTTGAGAAAAACTTTACCGACAAACACCACTGGAACCAATCCGTCATGCTTCATGCGAAAGACGGCTTTGATCCGGAGATAACAGAAAAAACATTACATGTCCTGACGGTGCACCATGATGCGCTCCGGATGATTTATCGTGAACAAAAACCGTATTACAGAGGGCTTGAGGATGCGTCTGTTGAACTGAACGTCTTTGAGCTGAACGGACCTGCTGAAGACCATGAGGACCGTATCGAACGGGAAGCAGACCGTCTTCAAAGCAGTATTTCACTGGAAACAGGACATCTGCTGAAGGCCGGGCTCTTCCGGGCTGAAGATGGAGACCACCTTCTTCTCGCAATCCATCACTTAGTCGTGGATGGTGTATCTTGGCGGATTTTACTGGAGGACTTCACGTCCGTTTATACGCAGCTGAAGCAAGGCAATGAACCGGCGCTGCCGCCGAAAACACATTCATTCGCCGAATTTGCTGAGAGAATCAAAGAATACGCAAATACGAAGGCGTTTCTGAAAGAAGCGGATTACTGGAGAGAGCTTGAGGAAAAAGAGGTATGCACTCAGCTTCCGAAAGACAGGCAGTCTGGTGATCAGCGCATGAGACATACGAGAACGGTCAGCTTCTCTCTGACGCTTGAACAAACTGAACAGCTGACGACAAACGTACATGAAGCCTACCATACGGAAATGAACGACATCCTGCTCACGGCGCTCGGACTGGCGCTGAAAGAGTGGACGGGTGAAGACACGATCGGCGTTCATTTGGAAGGCCACGGGCGCGAAGACATTCTTGACGGCCTGAATATCACCCGGACGGTCGGATGGTTTACGAGCATGTATCCGATGATCCTTGAGATGAAGCACGCCGACGATCTTTCATATCAGCTGAAACAAATGAAAGAAGACATCAGACACATCCCGAACAAAGGAGTCGGCTACGGCATTCTGCGTTATGTAACGGCGCCTGAGCATAAAGAGGGTCTTTCATTTGAGATTGATCCGGATATCAGCTTTAACTACTTAGGCCAGTTTAATGAGATGTCGGATTCCGGCCTATTTACAAGATCCGGGATGCCGTCAGGACAATCGCTGAGCCCTGACACAGAGAAGCCGAATGCGCTTGATATTGTCGGATTTATAGAAAATGGGCAGATGACGATGACGTTTGCCTATCATTCTCTCGAATTTCATGAAAAAACCATTCAATCGTTCAGTGACAGCTTTAAAGGGCACCTCTTGAAAATCATAGATCACTGCCTGGCCCAAGACGGACCTGAGCTTACGCCTAGCGATCTTGGCGATGATGATCTGACGCTTGATGAACTTGATAAATTAATGGAAATTCTCTAACAGAAAAGACAGAGGTGACATATGAGCAAAAAATCGATTCAAAAGGTGTATGCACTCACACCGATGCAGGAGGGAATGCTGTATCATGCGCTGCTTGATCCGCATTCTTCCTCCTACTTCACACAATTAGAGCTTAGGATTCACGGAAGCTTCCAGCTTGAGCTTTTTGAAAAAAGCGTCAATGAGCTGATCCGGACATATGACATCCTGCGTACGGTATTCGTGCACCAGCAGCTTCAAAAACCGCGCCAAGTCGTATTAGCAGAGCGGAAGACGAAGGTGCACTATGAAGATATCAGTCAATTAGATGAAGCGCGCCAAACCGAATATATTGAACGCTATAAACGCGATGTGCAGCAGCAGGGCTTTCATCTGGCGAAGGACATTCTCTTTAAAGCGGCGGTGTTCAGGCTCAGTGAGAAGGAGCTGTATCTCGTCTGGAGCAATCATCATATTGTCATGGACGGCTGGAGTATGGGCGTTTTGATGAAAAGCCTGTTTCAAAACTATGAAGCGCTTCGTGCCGGCCGGCCCGCCGGGGGAAGCCAGGGCAAACCTTACTCTGACTATATCAAATGGCTCGGAGGCCGGGATTATGAGGAGGCGGAACAATATTGGAGCAGCCGCCTGGCGGATTTCGAACAGCCGAGCCTGCTCCCGGGCCGTCTGGCATCAGAAAAGAAAGACTATCAAAATGAAGAATATTCTTTTGTCTGGGATGAAAAGCTGGTCGCGCAGATTCAGCAGACCGCCAACCGGTATCAAGTCACGGGGCCTAACCTGTTTCAGGCCGTTTGGGGTGCGGTGCTCAGCAAATACAACTATACAGACGATGTGGTGTTCGGCACCGTCGTATCAGGCCGTCCTTCAGAAATCAACGGCATTGAAACGATGGCGGGGCTGTTCATCAATACGATTCCCGTCAGAATCAAGATTGACAAAGATGCAGCCTTTTCTGACGTGATGGCGGCAGTTCAGAAAAACGCCGTGGAAGCCGAGCGCTATGATTATGTGCCGCTCTATGACATTCAAAAGCGCTCCGCTCTGGACGGCAGCCTCTTGAATCATTTGGTCGCGTTTGAAAACTATCCGCTGGACAAAGAGCTGGAAAACGGGGGCATGGAGGAAAGACTCGGCTTTTCCATTAAAGTTGAACATGCTTTTGAGCAGACGAGCTTTGATTTCAATCTCATCGTGTATCCGGGAAAAACGTGGACTGTCAAAATCAAATACAACGGAGCGGCTTTCGCTCATGATGCCATCGAACGAACGGCGCATCATCTGACCCGCATGATGAAAGCGGCGGTCGGAACGCCTGACGCGCCCGTGCGGGAACTCGGCCTTGTTTCAGGCGAAGAAGAGCGGCAGATTGTTGAGATATTCAATGATACGAAAACGGCGCTTCCGGAAGAGGAGGCCGTTCACCGTTTGTTTGAAGCACAGGCAAACCGGACGCCTGCAAGCATCGCGATAAAAGAAGCGGGACGCGAATGGACCTACCGTGAAGTGAACGAAGCGGCCAACCGCCTGGCGAGACACCTTGTGAAGAGCGGGCTGGAAAAAGGCCGGACCGCCGCTATTATGAACGACCGGTCTGCGGAAACCGTTATCGGAATGCTTGCCGTCCTAAAAGCAGGCGGCGCATATGTGCCGATTGATCCGGCTTTTCCGGAGGACCGTCTCCGCTTTATGGCGGAAGACAGCTCGATTCGGCTCGTGCTGACAGTTCAGGACTATCAAGAACAAGCGGGCACATTGCAAGTCCCGATTGTCATGCTGGATGAAAGCGAGGAGGAAACGGTAAGCGGAACAGACTTGAATCTTCCGGCGGGCGGCAACGACTTGGCGTATATCATGTATACATCCGGGTCGACCGGAAAACCGAAAGGCGTCATGATTGAACACAGAAATATCATCAGGCTCGTCAAACATTCGAATTACGTGCCGGTTCATGAAGAAGACCGGATGGCGCAAACGGGAGCCGTCAGCTTTGATGCCGGAACCTTCGAAGTCTTCGGCGCATTGCTGAACGGAGCGGCATTACACCCGGTGAAAAAAGAGACGCTGCTTGACGCCGGGCAATTCGCCCAATTTCTGAAAGAGCAGCGGATCACGACCATGTGGCTGACGTCTCCGCTGTTTAATCAGCTTGCCCAAAAGGATGCCGGCATGTTTAACACGCTCCGGCACCTCATCATCGGCGGTGACGCGCTTGTGCCGCATATCGTCAGCAAAGTGAGGAAGGCATCACCGGAGCTGTCGCTTTGGAACGGCTACGGGCCGACGGAGAATACGACGTTTTCGACGAGTTTTCTCATTGATCAGGACTACGACGGCTCGATCCCGATCGGGAAGCCGATCGGAAATTCCACTGCGTACATTATGGACGAAAACCGCAACCTTCAGCCGATCGGCGCTCCCGGTGAGCTGTGCGTCGGCGGAAGCGGAGTGGCAAGAGGCTATGTGAATCTGCCTGAACTAACGGAGAAGCAGTTTGTCCGCGATCCGTTCAGACCGGATGAAATGATATACCGGACGGGAGACTTGGCGAAGTGGCTTCCGGACGGCACGATCGAGTTTCTCGGCAGAATTGACAATCAAGTAAAGGTCCGCGGTTTCAGAATCGAGCTCGGCGAAATCGAGGCGAAAATCAGCCAGGCGGAGAATGTGACGGAATCTGCGGCTGTGATCCGGAAAAATAAAGCGGATGAAAATGAAATCTGCGCTTACTTTACCGCAGACCGGGACCTTTCACCGGAAGACCTGCGCAAAACGCTTTCGGAATCACTTCCGGAATACATGATTCCCGCGCACTTCATCCAGATGAATCAGTTTCCGCTGACGGCGAACGGAAAGATTGATAAAAAAGCGCTGCCTGAGCCTCAGGCTGAAGCCGTTCAAAAAGAATACGAAGCGCCGAAAACGGAAGCGGAGCAGAAACTCGCGGACATTTGGGAAGGCATTCTCGGTGTAAAAGCGGGTGTGACTGACAATTTCTTCACGATTGGCGGACATTCTTTAAAAGCTATGATGATGACCGCTAAAATCCAGGAGCACTTTCAAAAAGAAGTGCCGATTAAAGTGTTATTTGAAAAGCCGACCATTCAGGAGCTTGCGCATTATTTGGAGCATGAGAGCGAGGAGGAACAGCAGTTTGAACCGATCCGACAAGCGCCTTATCAGAAGCATTATCCTGTTTCCTCAGCACAGCGCAGGATGTATATCCTTAATCAGCTCGGACAGGCCAGCACGAGCTACAACGTCCCTGCTGTACTTCTGCTGGAAGGATCAGTAGACAAAAACCGTCTTGAAGAGGCCATGCAGGCATTAATCAACCGTCATGAGACACTGCGTACGTCGTTTGACATGGCAGATGGAGAAGTCGTGCAGACCATTCATAAAAATGTGTCGTTTGAGCTTGAAACCGCCGAGGGCCGGGAAGAAGATGCAGAAGAGCTGACAAAAGCCTTTATCAGGCCGTTTGCGCTCAATCGTGCGCCGCTGGTCCGTTCGAAGCTGATCCGGCTTGAAGAAGATCGGCATCTTCTGCTGATTGACATGCACCACATTATTACGGACGGAAGCTCAATGGGCATTTTTATCGGTGATCTTGCGAAGCTTTATCAAGGCACGGAGCTTGAGCTGCCAAAGATTCATTATAAGGATTTTTCAGTCTGGCAGCGTGAAAAAGCAAATCTCGATCAGCACGAAGCCTACTGGCTTGATACGTTCAAAGGCGATCTGCCGGTGCTGGATCTGCCGCTTGATTTCCCGCGTCCTGCCGAGCGCAGTTTTGAAGGGGAACGCGTCATCTTCGGGCTTGATAAACAGGTGACGGCGCAGATTAAGAAGCTGCTGGCTGATACGGATACGACGATGTACATGTTCTTGTTAGCCGCTTTTCAAGTGCTGCTGTCCAAATATTCGGGGCAGGAAGACATCATAGTCGGGTCTCCGGCGGCCGGAAGACAGCATCCTGATCTCCAAGACGTGCCGGGCATGTTTGTCAACACCGTGGCGCTTCGGTCGCATCCTGCCGGCAAAAAAACGTTCAAGCAATTTCTGGATGAAGTGAAAACGGCGAGCCTTCAAGCTTTTGAGCATCAAAGCTATCCGCTTGAAGAATTAATTGAAAAACTGCCGTTAACGAGGGACACAAGCCGGAGTCCGCTGTTCAGCGTGTTATTTAATATGCAGAACATGGAGATCCCGGCCCTGCGGCTCGGAGATTTGGAGATTTCTTCTTACTCCATGCATCATCATGTCGCTAAATTTGATCTTTCCTTAGAAGCGGCTGAGCGCGGAGAAGAGGTCGGATTGAGCTTTGATTACGCGAAAGCCTTATTTGCGGACGAAACCATCCGCCGCTGGAGCGCTCATTTTGTCAATCTGATTAAAGCCTGCGCCGAAAATCCGGATATTCAGCTGGCCGACGCAAGCCTGCTGTCCGCTCCTGAGCGGGAAGCGCTCCTTTCTGATGAAAAACGGACGGAAGCGGATCTGCCTGAGGGCACTTTTGTTTCGCTGTTTGAACGGCAAGCGCAAAAAACGCCTGATCTCACGGCGGTTGCGGGCGGAACAAGTCTGACATATCGTGAGCTTGATGAACGCTCGAACCGGTTTGCCCGCCACCTTCAGGCTTGCGGAACGGGCAGTGAGGACATCGTGGCCATTATGATGGATCGTTCGGCCGACTTGATTACCGCGATTCTCGGCGTCATGAAAGCCGGAGCGGCATTTCTCCCGATTGATCCGGAGACTCCTGAAGAGAGAATCCGCTACTCTCTCGAAGACAGCGGAACGAAGCTTCTGGTCGTCAATGAGAGAAACATGACCGCGGCCGCCGTTTATAAAGGAAAACGGTCGTAATGGAAGACGGAGAATGGCAGAACGAAAGCGCCGACCGGCTTGAAACGGAGCCCGGCGCCGACCGGCTTGCCTATATCATTTATACCTCGGGAACAACGGGCAAACCGAAAGGCGTCCAGCTGGAGCACCGCAATCTAATCAATTATGTTACATGGTTCAGCCGTGAAGCCGGTTTGACCGAAGCTGACAAATCCGTGCTGCTGTCTTCTTACGCATTTGATCTCGGCTATACGGCCATATTCCCGATTCTTCAGGCGGGCGGCGAGCTGCACATTGTGCCGAAAGAGACGTACACCGCACCTGATCAGCTTGGTGAGTATATACAGAAAAACGGCATTACGTATATGAAACTGACGCCGTCATTGTTCCATATGATCGTCAATACAGCCCGTTTTACGTCAGAACGCCGTTTCAGCCCGCTTCGTTTAGTGGTGCTCGGCGGAGAAAAGATCATCACGTCCGATGTCCGCAAGTTTCATGACGTATACGCCCATACCGACTTCATCAATCACTACGGGCCGACGGAAACGACGATCGGCGCCATTGCGGAACGGATCAATATGGAGCGTCTTGCTCAATATGAGCAGCGTCCCGTCATCGGCCGCCCGATCGCAAATACCGGCGCGCTTGTATTGGACGGAGCAATGCAGCTCGTTCCTCCGGGCGCAAGCGGCGAGCTTTATATTACCGGGAAGGGGCTTGCCAGAGGATATCTTCACCGTCCGCAGCTGACGGCGGAGAAATTTCTCTCAAATCCTTTTTCACCGGACAGCCTGATGTACAAAACGGGAGATGTCGTCCGCAGGCTTCCTGACGGGACGATTGAATTTATCGGCCGTGCGGATGATCAGGTGAAAATCCGGGGCTACCGCATTGAATTAAAAGAGGTTGAAACCGTGCTGTTAAGCGTAAACGGCATTCAGGAGGCGGTCGTTCTCGCAGTCAGCGAAGGCGGGCTGCCGGAACTGTGCGCGTACTATAAAGCCGACAGCGGGCTGAAAGGCTCTGAGCTTCGCAAACGGCTTTCCGAAACACTGCCGTCTCATATGCTTCCGGCTTATTTCGTGCAGGTAGACCGCATTCCGCTCACAGCCAACGGAAAAACCGATAAAAACGCCCTCCCGAAACCGGGCGTCAGCCAAACGGCGCAAACAGCTTCAGCCTTGCCGGAAACGGAATTGGAGGAAAAGCTGTGCCGCATTTGGAAACAGACACTCGGTACGGATACGCTCGGCATCGACGATAATTTCTTCGATTACGGCGGGCACTCTTTAAAAGGCATGATGCTCCTCGCCAATATTCAGGCTGAACTGGACAAAACGGTTCCGTTAAAAGCGCTGTTCGAACAGCCGACTGTCCGCCTGCTTGCCGCATATATCGAAAAATCGGCGGTATCTGAGGGATATCGGATGATCACACCGGCAGACAGTGCAGACGCGTACCCGTTATCATCCGCCCAAAAACGGATGTACGTCCTGAACCAGCTTGACCGGGAGACAATCAGCTATAATATGCCGTCCGTTCTTCTGATGGAAGGAGAAGTCAATATTTCAAGGCTTCAGGAAGCGCTCAATCAGATGATCAATCGCCACGAATCTTTGCGGACGTCCTTTATCGATCAAAAAGGCCAGCCGATGCAGCAGATCGCGGAACAGGCTGACATTGACCTGCACATTTTTGAAGCAGCGGACGAGGAGAAAGCGGATCTTATCATTCAGGCATTTATTAAGCCGTTTGATCTGAGCGCGGCTCCGCTCATTCGGGCCGCTCTTGTCAGACTGAATGAAAAGAAACACCTGCTGCTGCTGGATATGCATCATATTATTGCCGACGGCGTGTCCAGAAGCATGCTGGTCAAAGAGCTCGCTCACCTTTACAAAGGCGGAAGTCTGCCGTCGCCGAACCTGCACTATAAAGACTTCGCCGTCTGGCAGAATGAACCCGGGCAGGCCGAACGGATGAAAGACCATGAGCGTTATTGGCTCTCCGCATTTTCCGGCGAGCTTCCTGAATTGAATCTGCCGACCGATTTTCCCCGTCCGCCGGTTCAAAGTTTTAAAGGACAATCCGTCCGTTTCAGAGCGGGGCGTGAAACGGAAAAAGCGGTGCGTGAATTAATGGAATCATCGGGAGCGACTCTTCATATGGTGCTTCACACCGCGTTCCATGTCTTTTTGAGCAAAATCACGGGGCAGCGCGATATCATTATCGGTTCGGTGACCGCCGGAAGAACGAGCGCCGAAGTTCAGGAAATGCCGGGGATGTTTGTCAATACGCTTGCGCTTCGCAATGAAACGCGAAAAGAGCAGACCTTCGCCGGGCTGCTCGAACGGGTGAAACAAACCAATCTCGACGCGCTGGCGCATCAGGATTATCCGTTTGAGGATCTGATCGGAAAGCTTGACCTGCCGAGAGATATGAGCCGCAACCCGTTGTTCCAGGTGATGGTGACGACAGAAGATCCGGATAAAGAAACACTGGAACTGGAGAACCTGCGCATCACTCCGTATGAGTCAAACCAAGGCACGGCGAAATTCGATCTGACACTCGGCGGCTTTACGGATCAAGAAGGTCTCGGCCTTCAGTTTGAATATGCGACTGATCTGTTTAAAAAAGAAACCATTGAAAAGTGGAGCGCCGGGTTCCTGCGGATTCTGAAGCAAGCGGCGGAAAGCCCGGACAGAAAGCTGCCTGAGATTTCACTGATCAGCGATGCTGAAAAACAAGCCCTTCTTGACGCATGGAAAGGAAAAACAATTTCTGTGCCGCGGGACAAAACGGTTCATCGTCTCTTTGAAGAAACGGCCGCCCGCTACGCGAACCGGCCGGCCGCGGCATACAACGGCGCGAAATGGACGTACGGTGAGCTGAACGCAAGGGCGAACCGGATCGCGCGCATTCTTATGGATTGCGGCGTCACGGCTGACGAACGTGTCGGCATTTTGACGAAACCGTCCTTGGAAATGGCCGCGGGCGTACTCGGCGTCTTAAAAGCGGGCGCGGCATTTGTGCCGATTGACCCCGACTACCCGGAAGAGCGCATCAGCTACATTCTGCAGGACAGCGGGGCCAAGCTGCTTCTCACACAGGAAGCGCTCGACGTGCCGGAAAGCTACACAGGAGATACGATCCTGCTTGACGGCAGCC
>NZ_ANAT01000047.1:0-1760 GCF_000411595.1 Paenibacillus lentimorbus NRRL B-30488
CCTGCCCCGGATTTCCCATGCCTCCCGCCAAGGAAGAAAACAGGATGAAAAAGTCCAGCCGCACATCTTTCGCTGCTTCATCAAGATTGATAAGCCCTTTCACTTTCGGCGCCATGACGATCTTCCGTTCGTTTTCTGTCTGGTTCAGAATGTAGTTGTCAGCGATCACGCCGGCGCCGTGAATGATCCCGTCGAGTGTTCCGTGCTCCTCCTGTATGCCGCGGACGAGGGCGATGACCGCCGCCCTGTCTGTCACATCTACCGGTTTATACAGTACGCGAGCACCCGTCGCTTCCAAGCGCCGTAAGCGGGCGGAGCGGTCTTCATCAAGCGTTTCCGCCCTCCCCGTTAATATGAGGACGGCATTTTTGACGCGGGAGGCTATTTCTTCAGCGAAAATCAGTCCGATGCCGCCCGCTCCCCCGGTAAGGAGGTAAACCCCTTCGTCTTTCCACGGAACGGTGCCGCTTTGAGAGGCCGGCAGGTGACGCCAGTTTCTGACGAGACGTTTGCCGGCTTCATAACGGATTTCCGCTTGTTCAGGATGCGCCCGGTTTTCTTTCAGCTTGGCAAGAAGCGCTGATGCTGACTCGTCCGGATCGGCTTGGATGACTTGGCCGTACAGCTTCGGATGTTCAAGGTGAGCCGTTTTCAGAAAAGCGGCCAGCCCCGCCAATACATTGTCTTCCCCCCTGTCGGGGACAAGAAGCTGGATCAGCGTTTTTTCTTCTGTTTTTCTTTGATAAGACGCTTGACGATCGCTGACAGCTCCGCCGCACAGGCGTCATAACGATCTTCAATCGGACCTTCGCCGTCAGCCGCACATACGGCGCCGCTTATCTCCTCAGCGTTCATTCCGCCATACAGCGTCACGTATCTGAAAGCCTCTTCTTGTCCGCCGCCTTCACCCGGCGGTGATTCCTGCCACTCCGGCTGAAGCAAGAGCGGTTTTCCCTCCGTTTCCTCTTCCAGAAAACGGGCGGTGAGCCCCGTCAATCGGACACATACCTCGCCGTTTTCATCACACAGCTCAATATGATAGGCGCCGTCCGCTGAGGAAAGCACCGCCCACATCGTCTCCCGGCACGCAGAAAACACCTGCATATCCCGGAGGGCAAACGGCAGAAACGGCCGTCCGGACGCGGAACCGTCTGAGAGCACGAGACCGATAGAAGCCTGAAGGGCGGCGTCCAGCATGCTCGGATGCAGGATGAACGGCTCCTTTTCCTCGCGGGCGGACGGCGGAAGAGTGAGCTTCGCGAGCACTTCTCCGCTTCCGGCATAGACGGCGTCAAGCGCCTGATGAGACGGTCCGTAGGTGATGCCGAGGCTGTCGAATGCTTCATAGCACTCAGCCTTGACATGCGCCGGCCGCCGCAGCGCGCCTGAACCGCCTCCACATCGAGTACAGGAGCACGCTCCGTCTCTTCGAGCACGGCCTTTCCCTGGAAAAAGACAAGCGGCTCTTCCCCTTCGGCATACGCTTCAAAAGCGATGTCTCCGTTTTCTTCCGGCTGAAGCTTTACATGAAGCGTCACTCCTTCAGAAAGCGCCGTCACCGGGCGGAGCCAAACGATCTGTTTGAGCCGGACACCCGCTTTCCCGCCCGGCAAGTCTTCAGCGGCAAGTGTAACGGCGGCCCGGGCCATTTCTAAAGCAGCCGCGCCCGGAAGCACCGGTTTTCCATTGACGATGTGATCGGCAAAAAACGGTTCACGCCCTGAAAAAACAGAAGTAAAGCGCTGGGCGGTAAAGGTCGA